>DATJOV010000119.1:0-21767 GCA_035506735.1 Acidimicrobiales bacterium
CCCCGGGGTGGTGTTCGAGACCGGCGCCGGTGTGCTCGACGAGGTCGACGAGCGCTTCGGGGCGGCGGGGTTCGACGGCGCGGTGGTGCTCCAGCTCTTCGACGTCGAGCACGCCCGGCGGCGCGCCCTGGACCGGCTGCCCGTCGGCCTCAGCGCCATCCAGCGGCACGAAGCCGAGCTCGGACTGGAGCAGGCACTGGTGACGGCGCTCATGGACGCCAACCACTGGGTGATGGCGGCCGTGGCCAGCCGGCCGCTCCTGACCGGTTTCGTGGGCATCGACCCGGTCCTGTTGCCCCCGGACCGCCTCGACCACCACCTCCGGACCATGGCCGCCCTCGGGGCGCGGGGGGTGAAGCTCCACCCCGTCACGCAGGGCTACCGGCCCGACGACCCCCGCATGGCCCGGCTCTACGACCTGTGCTGCGAGCTCGACCTCGTGGTGCTGTCGCACTCCGGCCCCGGCCACCGCGGCGGCGGCAGCGCCCGTCCCTCGGAGTTCGCCGCCGTCCTCGAGCGATGGCCCCGGCTGCGGCTGGTCCTGGCCCACCTGGGCGGGGCCGCCTGGCGGGAGGCCGCCGACCTGGCGGCCTCGTTCCCGGGCGTGCTGTTCGACGTGTCGGAGATCGTGGCGTGGGCCGGAGCGCCCCGGGCACCCTCGACGGCCCAGCTGGCCGAGGCCGTGCGCCGCATCGGTGCCGACCGGATCATGCTGGGCAGCGACTTCCCCTGGTACGACCCGGCCGCCACGGCCGACAAGGTCGACGCCCTCCCCGGTCTGGGCACGGCCGAACGCGCCGCCCTGCTCGGCGGCACGGCAACGGCCCAGCTCGGCCTGGCGGTGGGCCGGTGAGCACCGGCCCGGCCCGGCATGCCGGCCACGCCCCGTTCGTGGGGATCCCGAGCTTCCTGCGGGCGAGGGTCGTGGACGCCGACGACCACTTCGAGGCCTCGGTGGCGGTCTTCGGTGCCCCCACGGACGAGGGCTCCCCCTTCATGGCCGGGTCGCGCTTCGGACCCCGTGCCCTGCGCGAGCACTCCCTTCGCTTCGTGTCGGGCGGCCCCGGCGTCTTCGACCCGAACCGGGGCCGGGTCCTCCTCGAACGCGAGCTGCGCGACGGGCTCATCGTCGATCTGGGTGATGCCGACATCGTCCCCACCGACATCGTGTCGTCCTTCGCCAGCATCACCGACCTCACCCGGCGCATCCTCGCCAAGGGGGCCGTCCCCGTCGTCCTGGGCGGGGACCACGCCATCTCCTACCCGGTGGTGCGCGCCTACAGCGATGCCGTGCACGTCGTGCACTTCGACGCCCACCTGGACTACATGCCCTTCGTCCACGGTGTCGACAGCACCAATGCCCACGCCTTCCGCCACATCGCCCACATGCCCCACGTCCGCAGCCTCACCCAAGTGGGCATCCGCAGCCTTCGCAACACCGCCACGATGTGGAACGACACGCTGGGCGACGGCAACCGGGTGGTGACCATGGCCGAGTTCACCCGCCTGGGCCCCGAGGGGGTGGCCGGCCTGCTCCCCGAGGGTGCGGCATGCTACGTGAGTCTCGACGTCGACGTGCTCGACATGGCGCTCGTGCCCGGCTGTGTCTCGGCCGAGCCCGAGGGCCTGTCCTACGCCCAGCTGCGCGACACGCTCCTGGCCCTGGCCGAGCGGACCGCCATCGTGGGTATGGACCTGGTGGAGGTCAACCCCACGCTCGACGTGGGCACGGGCGTCACCGCCTACCTCGGCGCCCACACCATCGTGGAGTTCCTCGGCCACGTGTGCGAGAGCGCCCACTTCCGCCCCGCTGACCGTCCGGCTCCGGTGCCGGCGGAGGGAACGCCGTGAGGCACGGGGTCGGGGTTCTCCACCCGGACGACGTCGACCACCCCCTGGTCGGGCCGGCCCGGCGCCACCAGGTGGAACTCCTCGGCCCGGTCGATACCGACGCCAGGCGCACTCGGTCCTCCTCCGCCCGCTGTCGGTGGGTGAAGGCACGGCGCCGTCCTGAGGGACGAGTCGTCGTGGGACGACACCCTCGTGGGCGAATGGCCTTCGAGGTCGTCCGCCGGGGGCGCCGTCTCACGTCGGTCCTCGAGGAACGAGCGCCGCAAGCGATCCCCGGAGGAGGTCGCTGTGCGTAGCGGTGCACCCGTCAGCGCACCCGGCGCGGCGATGGTGCTGCTCCCGGCCACGGCGGCGACCGTGCACTGGGGGCACTTCGACCGGGCCATCCCCCCCGTCCTCACCGTCGCCTCCGGCACGACCATCCGGACCGAGGCCGTCACCCACCACGCCGGAGACGCCCCCGACCTGCTCATGGACCCGGCCATCACGGCGCTGTTCGAGGACGTCACCGATCGGGGACCCGGACCCCACATCCTGACGGGTCCGGTGGCGGTCGAGGGGGCCCGACCGGGCGATACCCTCGAGGTCCGCATCCTGTCGCTCACCCCGCGCCTGCACTACGGGTCGAACCTGGCCGCCCACTGGGGCCTGCTCTACGACACCATGGGCAAGGAGCGCGTCACGATCTGGAAGATCGACCCCGAGCTGCTCACGGCCAGCGCCGCCTTCGCCTTCGACTGGACGACGACACCGCTCGTCGAGTCCCCCGGCACCCTCGTGGCGCCGGGGACGGTGCCGAGGGAGCCCGCCCTGGCGGGGGTGACCGTCCCGCTCCGCCCCCACCTGGGGACCATGGGCGTGGCCCCGGTGGCGCCCGGACGCCACAGCAGCGTGCCGCCTGGCCTGCACGGGGGCAACATCGACAACTGGAGGGCCGGGTCCGGCACCTCCATGCACTATCCCGTGGGCGTCGACGGGGCGCTGCTGTCGCTGGGCGATCCGCACCTGTCCCAGGGAGACGGCGAGATCAGCGGGACGGCGCTCGAGGCGTCGCTCGACGTCGTGATCCAGGTGGCGGTCCGGCGGGACTTCCCCGTCGACAGGCCGCTGCTCGAGACCCCCACCCACTGGTACCTGCACGGCTTCGGCGACACCCTGGACGAGGCCATCGTCGACGCCGCCGGAGCGGCCCTGCGGTTCCTCGACCGCCGCTTCGGCCTGAGCGCCGACGACGCCTACGCCCTCATGAGCGTGGCCGGCGACTTCACCGTCACGCAGGTGGTGGACGGCCGCCTGGGTGTCCACGCCGGGGTGGCCAAGTCTCTCGTGCCGTGGCGAGGCTGACCGTGCACGACATCCGCAGCTGGACCTTCCCGGCCGGGATCGGCGTGCCGCCGCCCGCCGGGCGCTACGCCCACGCCACGGCGGTGGGCGCCACCCTGTACGTGACGGGTCAGCTCCCCGTGGACCCGGGCACCGGGGTCCTCGTCCCCGGGGGCGTCGTGGAGCACACCCAGCGGGTGCTGGCCAACCTGTTCCGGGTGCTCGAGCTGGTGGGATCCTCGCCCGGCCGCGTCGTGGCCGCCCGGTCCTTCCTGCGTCACGAGTCGGACTTCGCCGCCTACGACGCCGTCTTCGGCGAGGCCTTCCCCGACCGACTGCCGAGCCGGACGACGGTGGTGGTCGCGGGGTTCGCCGTCCCGGGCGCCCTGGTCGAGATCGACCTCGTGGCGGCACTGTGACCGCCGTCCCCGGTGCCGGCCGACGCCGCCTCGAGCCAGGCCCCGATGGCGGTGACCTCGGCGTCGGCACCCGCCATCCCCACGATCTGGACGCCGACCGGCATGCCGCTGCAACCAAGGGCGCCCGGCAGGCACAGCACGGGAAGACCGAGGAGACTCCACAGGCGGCCGAATCGGGGGTCCCCGGTCGAGCCGTGCCCGAGGGGTGCCTCGCCCAGCACGGCCGGCGTGAGCAGGGCGGCGGTGCGGGCGAAGACGTCCTGCGCGGCGGCACGGGCGACGGCGGCGGCGCCGAGGGCGGCCTCGTAGGCGTGGTGCGGCGTGACCCGGCCGCGCTCGACGAGACCGGCGAGGGAACGAGACAGCTCGGCGCGGTGCCGGGCGTACTCCCACGCCAGGGTGCGGGACGCCTCGACCTCCATGATCGTGGTGTGGACGCCGTCCATGGCGCGCCACGCCTCGGGCATGGGCAGATCGACCACGGTGGCACCGTGCCGCCGGGCCAGCGCGGCGAGCTCCTCCACCGCCCGCCGGGAATCGGCCGACGCCTCGTCCCACCGGTCGGTGCGCAGCACCCCGATGGCGGGACCACCGGGGCCCGGGCGTGCCGCACCCCGCTCCGGACCGTCCCCGCCGGGCCCGAGGAGGCAGCGCCGGGCGCGCTCGACGGTCCCGACGTCGCGGGCGAACCAACCCACCGTGTCGAAGGAGGGGGACATGACCCGCAGTCCGGCGGTGGAGACGGCACCGAAGGTCGGCTTGAAGCCGACCACGCCGCAGAAGCTGGCCGGCCGGATCACCGACGCCGCCGTCTGGGCCCCCAGGGCCACGTCGGCCATGCCCGCCGCCACCGCCGCGGCCGAACCCATGGACGACCCGCCCGGGGTGCGGGCCGGGTCGAGCGGGTTGGTCGTGGGCCCGGGGTGGTACCCGCCCAGCTCGGCCGTGACGGTCTTGCCCAGCAGCACGGCGCCACCCCGGCGCAGGGCCGCCACGGCGTGGGCGTCGGCGGCCGGCCGGCGCCCGGCGTGGATGGGGGTGCCCAGCTCCGTGGGCATGGTGGCGGTGTCGAAGAGGTCCTTCACGCCCAAGACCGCCCCCCCCATGACCCCGCCACCGGCACGGTCGACGGCGTCGGCCTCGCCACCCGCCCCGTCGGCGTCGACGAAGGCCCAGGCCCGCACGGAAGGCTCGCGCTCTTCCAGGGCGGCGAGCGCCGCTTCGAGCCTCGCCCGCGCCGTGCCCACCGCATGCACTCTACCGGCGCCCGCCGTGGCGATCGCCCCGGACGACAACCGTGACCCATGCGCCTCTCCTCGGCCGGCGTCCCCACCTCGGACGGGCCGTCGCCCATCACGCATGGGACCGGGCACAGCCGCCGGCCCTCGTCGTGGCGCCGGGCGACGAGGTCGAGCTGCACCTGCGCGACGGCTCGAACGGCCAGGTGACGCGCCACAGCACGGCCGAGTCGATGCTGGGGCTGGACCCTGCCCAGATGGACCCCCTCACGGGCCCTGTGTGGGTCGAGGGGGCGCAACCCGGCGACGCCCTGCGCGTCGAGCTCCTGGAGATCGCCACGGCCGACTGGGGGTGGTCCGGCATCATCCCCGGCCTCGGGCTGCTGGTCGACACGTTCCCGGGCCCGCTGCTGCGCTTCTGGGACCTCGACGGTCCCGGTGTCCGGATCGGCGGGGACGTCGTCCTGCCGTTCGACCCCATGGTCGGTGTCGTCGGGGTCGCACCGGCCCGGCCCGGGCCCCACCCGAGCGTGGTACCCACCGAGGCGGGCGGCAACATGGACGTCAAGTACGTGACGGCCGGGTCGGTCGTCCACCTGCCGGTGTTGGTGGACGGGGCGCTCCTGTCGCTCGGCGACGCCCACGCCCGCCAGGGCGACGGCGAGCTGAGCGGCACCGCCATCGAGTGCGAGGCGGACGTCGTCGTGCGCATCGACCTCGACAAGGGGACCGGGATCGACGCCCCCATGGTGGACAGCGCGCCGGACCCGGCGCCCCAGGAGGCACTGCGCAGCTTCCTGGGGGTGGGGCCGGATCTGTTCCAGGCCTGTCGTGACGCCGCCCTCCGGGCCACCGGGGCGCTGGCCGAGGCACTGGGCATCGACGACGCCGACGCCTATGCCCTCCTCGGGACGGTGGGCGAGCTGCGCGTGCACGAGATCGTTGACCGGCCCAATTGGGTGGCGGGGTGCATGCTGCCCCGTCGCCTCTTCCGCTGATCGCCGTGGCCCGGGTCGAGGTGTGCATCGGCGTCGACGTCGATGCCGTGGCGGGATGGCTCGGCTCCTACGGCGGCCAGGACTCCCCCAACGACATCCAGCGCGGCATGTTCGCGGGCGAGGTCGGGACGCCCCGGCTCCTGCGGCTGTTCGACCGCTTCGGCGTCGCCACCTCCTGGTTCGTCCCCGGGCACTCCGTCGAGACCTTCCCGGACCAGATGCGCGACGTCGTCGCAGCCGGCCACGAGATCGGCGCCCACGGCTACGCCCACGAGAATCCCGCCGCCATGACGCCCGAGCAGGAGGAGGCCGTGCTCCTGCGCTCCATCGAGCTGATCGAGAAGCTCACAGGCCGCAGGCCCCAGGGGTACGTGGCCCCGTGGTGGGAGATGTCGCAATGCACCGCCTCGCTCCTGGTCGACCACGGCTTCTCCTACGACCACTCCCAGAACTACAACGACTTCGTCCCCTTCTACGCCCGCGTCGGCGACCGCTGGAGCGTCATCGACTACGAGGGCCCGGCCGAGGCGTGGATGGAGCCGCTCGTGCGGGGTCCGGAGGTCGATCTCGTCGAGTTCTGCGGCAACTGGTACCTCGATGACCTGCCCCCCATGATGTTCATCAAGCAGGCCCCCAACAGCCACGGCTTCGTGACCCCCCGCCAGCTCGAGGAGCTGTGGAACGACCAGTTCGACTGGGTCTACGCCGAGATGGAGCACGCCGTGTTCCCGGTGACCCTGCACCCCGACGTGAGCGGGCGGCCTCAGGTCCTCCTCATGCTGGAGCGCCTCCTGCGCTACTGGTCCAGCCACCCAGGGGTCGAGTTCCTCACCTATGCCGAGGCGGCGGCCCGCTTCCGGGCCCGCTACCCCTTCGAGGGCCCCGACCGGCCCACCCCCTTCGGGTGACCCACGACCCCGCCCCCGGCGCCGCCCTGCGCCGCGCCCTGGCCGGCGTCTGCGCCGGGCTGCGCCACGACATGGCCGCGGCGCGCACCACGGTGCGACTCGACGCCCCGGGGCTCGGCCTCGACGTCGACCACGCCGCGGCCGAGGCGGTGGCGCCCGGGATGGCGGCCATCGCCCCCGACGGGTCGATCGACCAGCGGTCCCTGGCCACGGTGCGCTGGCTGGCGGCCCGGCGCCGGACCCTGGTCCAGCCCCGCTTCGGGCCGCCGCCCCGTCCCCCCGCCGCCCTGGTCGACCTGTACGGCGTGCGGGCCCAGATCCTGGCGCCGGTGTGGCTGGACGGGACCCTGGCGGGGTGGGTGTCGGTGCACAGCGCCACCGTGCGCCCGTGGCGCCCCGATGAGCAGGCTCGGGCCGAACGCGCCGCCCACGAGGTGCTGACCCTGCTGCAACGGGCCCTCGCCGAGCTCGGAGCGCTCGACTCGCCCGGTGCGCCCTCAGCGGGCCCGGGGTAGGTGTCCCTCGTTCACGAGCGTGGCGAGCACGTCGCAGATGACGCGGGCGCTCACCAGGGAGGTGATGTCGGCCGAGTCGTAGGGCGGTGAGCACTCGACCACCTCGATGCCGGCCAGGCCGCGGCGCGCCACCCCCCGAACCAGCGCCAGCGCCTCCCGGGGCAGGAAACCGCCGGGCTCGGGCCACCCCGTGCCGGGCACGAAGGCGGCGTCGAGGCAGTCCACGTCGAACGAGAGCCACACCGCCTCGGCCCCCTCCCAGGCCACCTCCAGGGCGGTCTCGACGGCGGCGGCCATGCCCATCTCCACGCAGTCGTTCACGGTCATGATCGTGGTCCCCCGCTCGCGGCCGACCGCCACGCCGGGACGGGGCGCCTGCCAGCCGCCGATGCCGATCTGCACCAGGTTGGACGGAGGGACGTTCGGGATGTCGGTGGCGTGGAACCACGGCGTGGTGTGCATGCGCTCGTCGAGGTCGGTCTCCTGCGTGTCGACGTGGCGGTCGAAGTGGATGATGCCGAGATTCCCCTCCAGGTGCTCGGCCACGCCGCGCACCGTGGGGTACCCGATGGAGTGGTCCCCCCCCAGGACCACCGGGAAGGCCCCGCTGGCGTAGACGTGGGAGACGGCCTTCGAGATCTGGTCGAAGGTCTTCTCGATGTTGCCGGGGATGGTGAAGACGTCGCCGAGATCGGCCACGGTGATCGACTCGCGCAGGTCGACACCCAGCTCGAAGCTGTAGGTCCCGTACAGGCCCGAGATGCGCCGGATCCCCTGGGGGCCGAAGCGCGTGCCGGGCCGGTAGGTGGTGCCCGAGTCGTGGGGAGCCCCGAGGACGGCCACGTCGTACTCCCCGCACCGGCGCACGTCCTCCACGTAGGGAGCCTTGAGGAAGGTGTTGATGCCGGCGTAGTGGGGGAGCTCCCCCCGGGAGAAGGTGGGGATGGTGCGATCCCGGATCGACGCCGCTCCGGGCAGGCCGAGCTCGAGGCCCCTGGCGATCTCCCGGTCCCGCCCGAGGGTGGGGAGCTCCGCCTCCCTGGCCACGGCGCGCCGGGCCTCGGGGCCGGAACGGTCGGGTCGGGACTGCGGTGGTGCCGTCATGGTTCTCCTTGTTCCTCGGATCCGTCGACGTCCCGGCGGATCCAGCCCGCCGGGAGGTCCTCGTGGCGGTCGAGCCCGCCGAGCATGGCGTGGAGGAGCTCGAGCCGCTGGGGCACCTCGCCCAGCACCGCCGTGGTCGACCAACCCCGGGCCCGTTGCACGAACGCCGCCGCGGCCGGGACGGGTCGGTGCCACACGCCCACGGCCAGGTGCCCCACCACCACCAGGCGGGCCGACGGCGCGCCGCGGCGGCGCAGCCGGGAGCGGCGGTACCACTCGAGCACGGCCCCGTCGGCGGCCGGCTCCTCCCGCCGCCAGCGCTCCACGTACCCCGGGCCCCGTTCGAGGAGCACGGCAGACTGCCCGTCGAGCTCGGCCACGTCGGGGCCGCCCCAGGGCACGGTGTCGATGTCGTGGGTCCAGGTGAAGCGGGGCGGGTCGAACGAGCCCACGCCGCTGAAGGCCCGGGCCACGTCGAGCTCGTCGAGCTGGGCCCCGGCGGGAACGCTGGGCACGCGCAGGTCGGCGAAGTACGAGCTCGTCTGCAGCCACAGGACGTCACTGTGCTCGACCATGGGTTCGCCGCCCCGGGCCCGGCCCTCGCGACGCCACCCCCCCTGCAGCCACCTCGGGATCACGGCTCGCTCCGTCACCGGCGGTGGCGAGCGCCGGCGGGCTCAGCCATGGCAGGCCCGGGCCACCGCCTGGTGGAACCGGACGATGGGTGCCTCGTGGGTGAGCGCCAGGGGCCCGAGGCCGAACCGGGGCGAGGCGACCGCCATCTGCAGCTGCTCGCACGCTGCGATGTCCTCGGCCAGGAATGCCCGGACCGCCGCCACGAGGTGCGCCCCGTCACCACCCGGCGCGGACCGGAGCCGGAGGGTGAGGCGCGTGCGGTCGGGGGCGAGCGGGACGGCGTCGTAGCTGGCGAAGTACTCGTTCGTGGTGACGAGCATGAGGTTGGGGAAGACCAGGTGGGCGCCGATGCCGAGGTACTCGGACGGCGCGAGCCACCGCAGCGCCCCGTCGGCCAGGCCGCTCGGATCCTTCCTCGGCTCGAAGCTCCACCAGTTGTCGCCGAGCAGCTCCCAGGCGAAGGACCGGTGGTCGTACATGGCCAGCGAGCGGCGGTGGAGGAACCACAGGTGGTACACGTCGACGTGGTTCTCCACGATGAGCTTCCAGTTGCAGGCGACCTCGTAGGACGTCGACGCCACCTGCACCAGGGGCCCGTCCACGAAGTGCGAGAGGCGCCGGCCCAGCTCACCGAGGACGTCCTCGAGCGCCGGAGCGCCGGGGTCGGGGTGGGCGAAGACCATGCCGCCCCACTCCCCCACCGACGCCCGGTGCAGCCCCAGGGCGCCGGGGTCGACGCCGGGGAACTGCTCGCCCGCCTGGGGGATCCGGCACAGCTCCCCGTCGGTGTCGTAGCTCCACTGGTGGTAGGGACAGGTGAGGTAGCGCCCGCAGCTCCCGCTCCCCTCCACCAGCGGCAGGCCCCGGTGACGGCACAGGTTGTGGAAGGCCCGCAGGGCCCCCTCGGGCGTGCGCACCACCACCAAGGGGTTCCGCCCCACCACGGCGCTCAGGTAGGTCCCCGGCTCGGCCACCTGGTCGGCCGTGCCCACCAGGGCCCACGAGGCGCCGAAGAGCTTGGTCCGCTCGAGCTCGAGGAGCTCGGCGCTCGTGTACCAGGTGCCGGGATCGTGGCCCGGATGGGGCCCGGCCGTCGTGACCGGGGCGGCGGCCGGTTGTGGCGGGGCGACGGCGCCGGGCGTGGTCACCGGGGAGGGCCCTCCGCCGCCCGCTCGTCGAGGTAGTCCCGTGCGGTGATCCCGAGCTTGCGCATGGCCGTCCCGGTGAGCGCCTCGAGGACGCAGCGGTGGGCGAAGAGCGCCGTGATGTTGTTGCCGGCGTCGTAGGGGGGGCTCACCTCCACCACGTCCATGGCCACGATCCCGATCTCGGCGGCGATGCGGCGGACGGCCCGCAGCACCTCGGCGCTCGAGAGCCCGCCCGGTTCGGGCGACCCCGTGCCGGGGGCGAAGGCGGGGTCGACGGCATCCACGTCGACCGACAGGTACAGGTGGCGGGCAGGGCCCGACAGGGCCTCGTCGATGGCCCGCTCGAGCACGTGATCGAAGCCGTGGCGCTGCACCTCGGCCATGAAGTGCGAGCGCATGCCCTGGGTCTCCATCCAGGCCACCACGTCGGGCCCGGGCCAATAGCCGCGCAACCCGACCTGGACGAAGTTGGACCCGGTGACCGCCCCACTCTCGATCAGGCGGCGCATGGGCGTGCCGTGGCCGGCCAGGACCCCCTGGCAGTCGGGGGCGGTGTCGGCGTGGGCGTCGAAGTGCACGATGCCGACCGACCCGGGGCCGTAGTGCTCGGCCACCGCCGTGGCCGTGGGCCAGGTGATCCCGTGGTCGCCGCCCAGAATGACGGGCACGGCCCCGGCCCCGACGATCTCGCCCACGAATCGCCGGGCGTTGTCGTAGGTGCGGTCGACCGACCCGATGACCACCTCGGCGTCCCCGTAGTCGCACACCGTGAGGTGCTCGAAGGGGTCCACCCGGACGTGGAGATGGGGACGCTCCCACGGCGGGGCCGGCAGGTGGTCGCAGGTGCGGATGGCGCGGGGGCCGAGGTGGGTGCCGGACCGGGTGAGGGCGGTCCCGTCCCAGGGCACCCCGCCCACGGCCACCTCCACCCCCCCGGCGCGCAGGTCCTCGGGGCTGAGGCACAGGGGCAGCTTGAGGAAGGTCGGGATGCCGCTCCAGGCCATCTCGGTCCCGTAGCGGTGGACGGCGACGGGGCCCGGGGGCCGCGGCGGGACCGCGCCGGTCATTTGAGTGCCACGCGGGGGTCGGCCACGCTCTGGAGGATGTCGACGACCGTGTTGATCACCACGTACCCGATGCCGAGCACGATCGTCACCCCGCTGATCCCGGGGAAGTCGGCGGCCGGGATGGCGAGATCGGTGTAGAGCCCGATGCCGGGCCACGCGAACACGGTCTCGATGACCACCACCCCGGCGAACATGAGGCCGGCCTGGAGCCCCGTCATCGACAGCGCGGCATTGAGCGAGTTGCGCAGGGCGTGGCGGAAGAGCACGGTGCGCTCGGTGATGCCCTTGGCACGAGCCGTGCGCACGAAGTCCGAGCGCAGGTTGTTCACCAGGCTGGTCCGCAGCACCCGGCCGATGGAGACGGCGGGTCCGAGGGCCACGCACACCCCGGGCAGCAGGAGCATCACCCAGGCGTTCCACTCCATGGCCCAGTCGCCGTGGATGAGGCAGTCGATGACGGGCATGTGCGTCGGTCCGGTGGGCGCGTTGGTGTAGCTCGTGTCCCCGATCACCTGGGGCAGCCAGTGGAGGGTGTTGAAGAACAGCAGGATCCCGAGCAGTGCCAGTAGGAAGGAGGGGGCGGAGGCGCCGGACAGCATGACGAGCCGGAAGAACCCCGCGCCGCGCCACCGGGCGGCGGAAGCCACGCCGAGGAGGGCGCCGAGGACGACGGCCAGGAAGAGCCCGAAGACGGTGAGCTCGAGGGTGGCCGGCAGGAAGGTGGCCAGGTCGGTGCGCACCGGCCTCCGGGTGCGCAGGGAGGTGCCGAAGTTCCCGTGCAGGAGGTTCCAGATGTAGTGGACGAACTGGTCGGGGATGGGGCGGTCGTAGCCCAGGATCTTCGACTCCCGGGCGATGGCCTGGGGGGAGGCGTTGGCCCCGAGGTAGGCGTGCACCGGACTGGTGTGGCTCAGCTTCTGGAGGAGGAACATCACCGCCGCCAGGATGAAGACGATGACCACCATCGACACCAGGCGCTTGGCGATGAGCCGTGCCATCAGCGGTCTCCGATCAGGTCGCGGACGCCGTCGCCGGCCAGATTGGCGCTCAGGGCGATGACGAAGATGGCCAGCGACGGCATGACCGGCACCCACCAGTCCTGGTTGAGGTACTGCAGGCCCCGGGCCGCCATGGCCCCGAGCTCGGGGGCCGGTGCCGGGGCCCCGAGCCCCAGGAACGACAGCAGGGCCAGGACGATGATGAGGTTGCTCACGTCGAGGCTGGCCGTGACCAGGGCGGCGGGAACCGCTCCGGGGAGCAGGTGGCGCAGCGCCAGCCGCACCCGCCCCACCCCCGCCAGCCGGGCCGCCTCGAGATGGGGCCGGGCCGCCAGCGCCCGGACCTCGGCCCGGACGATGCGGGCGTAGAAGGGCCACCAGATGATGGAGACGGCCAGCAGGGTGTGGAAGAAGCTCGGGCCGAGCGACGCCACCACGGCGATGGCGAGGATGGGGCCCGGAACCGCCAGGAACAGGTCGGTGAAGCGCATGAGCACGTTGTCGACCCACCCTCCCGCCGCACCGGCGGTCAGCCCGATCAGGCCCCCGATGAGCACGCCCGAGCTGATGACCACGGCACAGGCGATGAAGCTGGCCCGCATCCCGTAGAGGATGCGGCTGAGGATGTCCTGCCCGACCTCGTCCGAACCGAGGAGGAAGCCGCCGTGGAAGGGCGGGGTGAAGGGGGCCCCGGCGGGCACGATGGGGTCGTGGGGGGCGATGGCCGGGGCGCAGAAGGCCATGACGACGAGCAGCAGGAACACCCCGATGGCGATGCGGTCGCCGAGCCCGGCCCGGCGACCGACGGCGCGTACCTCGCGACGGCGCACGAGGCCCCGGCGCGGTGGGACGAGGGTGAAGGGTTCAGCGACGGCCATCGGCACCTCCGGCCGGCGCGCCCACCGCGGCGGGGGGGCCGCTCCAGACCTGCCAGCAGGCGACGGCCCGCGGCGCCCCGCCGACCCGTTCGGTCAAGGTCTGGACCGAGGTGGTGCAGACGTCGGTGGCCGAGGGGCAGCGGGGATGGAAGGGGCAGCCGGGCGGCGGGTCGAGGGGGTTGGCGGGCTCCCCCTTGACCGAAGCGTGGTGCCGTCCGAGCCCCGGCACCGTCTCGAGCAGGGTCTTGGTGTACGGGTGGGAGGGGTGGGCGCACAGGTCGGCGGCGTCGCCCACCTCCACGATCCGACCCAGGTACATCACGGCGATGCGGTCCGCCACCATGCGGGCGGCGGCCAGGTCGTGGGTGACGAAGAGCACGGCCATGCCGAGCTCGCGTCGCAGCCGTCCGATGAGGTTCAGCACGGTGGCGGCGAGCGACACGTCGAGGGCGCTCGTCGGCTCGTCGCACAAGAGCACGTCGGGCGGGACAACCGTGGCCCGGGCCAGCGCCACGCGCTGGCGCTGGCCGCCCGAGAGCTGCCCCGGCTTGGTCCCGGCCACCTCGGCCGGCAGGCCGACCAGGGCCAGTGCCTGTCGGACCCGCTCGCTGCGCTCGGCTCTCGACAGCCGCTCCTCCCGCAGGCGCTCCCCGATCATCTCGCCCACGGTGAGCCAGGGCGTGAGCGAGGCCCCGGCGTCCTGGAACACCATCTGGGGCCTGGCCCCGCGCCCGAGCTCGATGCTGCCTTCGTCCACGTCGTGCAGGCCGGCGATGGCGCGCAGCAGGGTGGACTTCCCACAGCCGCTCTCGCCCACCAGCGCCACGGCCTCCCCCTTGACCACGGTGAGGTCGACACCGCCCAGGGCGCTCAGCACCCGGCGCCGCCGGCCGCGCCGGACGGTGAATCGCTTGTGCACGCCGTGGACGAGCACGGCGGGGGGCGGGCCACCGTGGACGTCGGAGTGGGGCGCCCCCCAGGGGGTGTGCACGGCGACCGACGCGTACGGATCGGTGCCGGGGGCCACGGGGTGCAGGCAGGCCACCGAGCTCGTCTCCGACACCGGCTCCATCACGGGCAGGGCCTGCTCGCAATCGTCCCCCCGGAGGGGGCAGCGGGGGGCGAAGGCGCACCCGGGCGGGTGGTGGCGGGGGTCGGGGGGTTCGCCCGACAGGGTGGTGACCGGATGGGTCCGGTCCGTGTCGAGCTCGAGGCGCGAGCGCAGGAGCCCGTGGGTGTAGGGGTGACGGGCACCGGTGAAGAGCTCCGAGGCTCGGCCGGACTCGGCCAGCCGGCCGGCGTAGAGCACGGCGATGCGGTCGGCCACCTGGGCGGCGACGCCGAGGTCGTGGGTGACGAGGATGAAGCTGGTACCGAGCTCGTCGCAGAGCTTGCGGATCAGGTCCAGGATCTGGGCCTGGATGGTGACGTCGAGCGCGGTGGTGGGCTCGTCGGCGATCACGAGCGACGGCGACCCGGCCACCGCCATGGCGATCATGACCCGCTGCCGCTGGCCGCCGGAGAGCTCGTGGGGAAAGGCCCGGGCCCGGGCCATGGGATCGGGGATGCCCACCGACCGGAGGAGCTCGACGGCCGACTCGATGCTCCCCGAGGCCTCGGCCACCTGGTAGCCCACGCGCATCGTGGGGTTGAGCGACGTCATGGGGTCCTGGAAGATCGCCCCCATGTGGAGCTTGCGCACGACACGGCGCTGTTCGGCCGTGGCCGCCACCATGTCGACGCCGCACACCTCGGCCCGGCCGGACACGACGGGTGCGGGCCGGTCGGGCAGGAGCCCGAGCAGCGACAGCGCCATCACGCTCTTGCCCGATCCCGACTCCCCCACCAGGCCCAGGATCTCCCCCCTTCCCACCTCGAGCGAGACGCCGCGCACGGCACGCACCGTGGCCCCGCCCCGATCGAACGACACGTGGAGGTCCTCGATCTTGACGAGTGCCCCCCCGTCGCCCGGGACGGGGGACGCGTCCACGGGCCGTGGGCCGGCACGCATCCGGCTGAGGAGCGTGGGCATCACCTCACGACCCTGTCGGCGCCTTGTAGGTGAGGGCACCCAGGACCACGGTGTCGGCCGTGGGGGGTTGGTGGTACCACCCCGTCACCCCGGCGTGGGACACCACGGTGTCGTCCACGTTGGCGATGCTGATCCACTCGCCCGAGTTGGCGATGTCGGTGGCGGCCTGGGCGTAGTCGGCCTTGATGGTGGCGGGGTCGTTGGAGTCAAGGCCGGCGTTCATGAGCGCGTCGGCCGCCGGCACCGAACCCTGGAGCTCGTTCAGCCCGCCGTTGGCCCCCTGGACCGTGGCACAGAAGATGCGCACCCAGCTGTCGGGGGCCGAGTCGTCGGGATTGACCGTCCACACCAGCAGGTCCGGCAGCTGGGAGGCCGGCGTGCTCACGAAGTCGAAGACCTGGGAGATGGGCACGCCGTGGATGTTGACGGTGAGGCCGTCGGCGTCGAGCTCACTCTCGATGAACTCCGCCAGCCGCTGGTTGGTGGGGTCGTCTGTCGAGTAGGCGAGCGACACCACCTTGGAGCCCGGCGTGCGCGCCAGAACCGATTTGAGCGCCGACGGGTCGTAGGTCGGGTTGTCGAGGGCCAGGTTCGAGGGGAACTCACCCTCGGGATAGACCTGGTTCGAGACCGTCGCCGTGTAGTTGTCGTACACGTCGGCCACGATCTGGGCCTTGTCGATGGCCTGCCGCAGGGCGCTGCGCACGGCCTGGCTCTGGAAGATACCGACGTGGGGGTTCACGTCGAGCATGGCCTTGAGCTGCGTGGGGAACGTCTGCACCTCGTAGTCGGGGTTGGCTTTGAAGCTCTTCACCGCGGCGATGGGGAGGCCGTGGAGCAGCATCGACAGCTGACCGCTCTCGAGCTCGTCCTGCTGGGTGTTGATGTCGGGGACGATGTGGACGTTGACGGTGCTGTAGTAGGGCTTGGGGCCCCAGTAGCCCGGATAGGCGGCCAGGGTGTAGATCGACCCGTAGTCGAAGGTCGTGATCTGGTAGGGCCCGGTACCGGCGTCATGAGTCCTGAGCCAGGCCTGCGCCCAGTCCCCGTTCGGGTTCGCCGCCGTGACTCCCTTCTCGTGGGCCTTCACCGCCGTGGCGCTGAGCGCCTTGGGCCCGTAGGGCGAGGCCATGTAGTCCATGAAGGCGCTGACCGGTTGCGTGAGGTTCACGATGAAGGTGAGGGGGTCGGGGGTCTCGGTCGAGGCCACGTCGGCCAGCATGTAGCCCTGGGCCGACGTGGCGCCCAGCCCGGTGCGCCGGGCGAAGTCGAACGCCCAGTCCTCCGACGTCATGGGGGTTCCGTCGTGGAACGTCACGCCGGGGCGGAGGTGGAACGTGTACTGCGTCCCGCTGGGGGAGATCGTCCAGCTGGCGGCCAGGCAGGGCACGATGGTCGTCGAGTTGTCGGCGTACTTGACCAGCCCCTCGTAGACCGAGGTCACGACGGCGTTTCCCTCGATCTCGTAGAAGATGTCGGGATCCGGGACCTGCATGTCGGCACCGAAGGCCAGGTTCAGCGTGTGCGACGACGACACGGCGAGGGCCGCGCTCTGGGGGCCACCCGACCCCCCCGAGGAGGTGCCGCAGCCGGCCAGCACGATCACGGCCGCGGCCGTGACGAGCGCGCCGTGCCGGCGCCGCAGCCTCCTCGGGCCGCGCCACCGGGCGCTGCCCGTGCCGCTCATGATCGACGCCATCGACGACTTGGCCATCACTGCTCCTTGGGGGGTGCTGCCCCGTACCGGGGCTCGGGCACATGGGTGGGCATGCGGCAGAGGGAGGGACACGGGCGATGCGACGTCGGGGCGGGAGCGAGGCGGAGGGTCAATGCAGGACCGATCCCCCGTTCACGCACAGCGCCTGGCCGTTGACGTAGGCCGCGTCCGGGCCGGCCAACCAGGCGATCATGCGGCCCACGTCCTCGGTCGTGCAGAGACGCCCGGCGGGCACAGCCGCCAGGAGACGGCGCCGCACGTCGTCCAGGCCGATCCCGTGCAGCGCCGCCTCGGCCTGCTCCTCGGCCAGCACCATGTCGGTCTCGACCGTGCCCGGGCACACGGCGTTCACCGTGATGCCGGCCGGTCCGAGCTCGACCGCCGCCGCCTGCGTCAACCCCACCACGGCGAACTTGGTGGCGCTGTACCCTCCGAGCCCGGGGGCGGCCTGGACCCCGAGGTCGGAGGCCACGTTCACGATGCGGCCCGCCGTAGCGGTGTCGAGCATGCTCCGGCCGGCCGCCTGCACCCCGTGGAACGTGCCCAGCAGGTTCACGTCCACCATCCGGCGCATGGCCGCCACGGACGTGTCCAGGACCGGGGCGTACACCGACACCCCGGCGTTGTTGACCCACACGTCCAGGGCGCCGAAGGCCCGCTGGGCCAGGGCTGCGAGCTGCTCGGCCGTGCCAGGCTCGGTCACGTCGCCCTGCAGTTCCTCGACGACCGCCCCCTGGTCCCGGCACGCCGCCACCGTGTCGGCCAGGGCCTCCTTGTCGCGGTGCCACCCGAGGACCAGGTCCAGGCCGGACGCCGCCAGCGCCATGGCGATGCCCCGGCCGAGCCCCCGTCCCGCGCCGGTGACCACGGCGACCCGACGTTGCGGGCCGCTCATGCGCCCACCAGCCAACGGAACGGCGCCAGCCTCCCGATGTCGTCACGGGGGAGGCGTTCGGGATGCCACTGGATGCCGAGCACGCCCTCGGCCTCGACCGCCTCCACCACACCGTCGTCAGCCCGGGCCGAGACCTCCAGCTGCTCCCCGCTGTCGAGAACCGCCTGGTGGTGGATGGAGTTGACCATGCCCATCCCGACCAGGACCTCGTGGGCCAGCGACCCCGGGGCGGCGGCCACGCCGTGGACCCGTGAGCTCTCCCGCTCCTCGGCGTCGTGGCCGCAGTACCCCGCCGCGGGGAGGTCGGCCACCAGGCGCCCGCCCAGCGCCGCCGTCACGAGCTGCATGCCCCGGCAGATTCCCAGCACACGCTTCCCCTCCTCCAGGGCGCAGTGCACCGCCGCCACCTCGATGGCGTCGCGCTCGGGGTCGCAGTCCTTCTCGAGGCCGGTGGGTTGCGCCCCGTAGACGGAGGGGTCGACATCGGGGCCGCCCGTGAGGAGCACGGCATCGCAGGCACGCACCAGGTCCAGTGCCTGCTCCATCCCGGCCCCGGGCCCGGCGGCGAGCAGCGCCACGTTGGCCCCGAGATCCCACAGGGCCTCGAGGTAGCCCCGGTGCACGGAGTACCGCGCCGCGGGCGAGCGGCCCATTGTCAGCGCCACGGTGGGCACCCCGCCACGCCCCAGCGTCACGGTGCCGTCCCCACGCCGATGGGGACCGTGGCGTCGGCCCGGGCATGGCCGACGAGGGGCGGCTCTTCGGCCCGGCCCCGCTCGACCAGCCGCGCCAGCGCGTCCACGGCCCGCCCCACCAGGCGGGCCCCCAACTCCTCGTCCGCCTCGGACGGCCGTCCCGTCACGCCGTTGGTCGACAGCGACGTGGCGGTGTAGCGGAACACCAGGTCGGTGCTCCGGTCCGGGTCGTCGGCCCCGCCCATGCGGTCCCGGTGCACGAGATGAGGGGCGAGGGCCAGCATGACCGAGGTCTCGGCCCGGTTGGCGTGAATGTCGTCGCCGTCGGCCAGCACCTCCGCCTGGATCCCGGGGTCGAGCGACCACCACCCCACCACGCCGGTGCGCAGGTCGGGTCGGCCGTGCCGCAGGTGGTCCGTGGCGCACATGAGGGCGAAGTGGTTCCCGAAGTGGGCGTTCACGACCAGGAAGCGGCGCAGGCCGGAGCTCGCCGCCCACTCCACGGTGCGCCGGACGACGAGCGCAAGCTCCTCGGGGGACACCGACAGCGTGCCCGGGAGCTGGGTCCCGTGGCCGTAGCTGCACCCCAGGGCGACGGGGGGCAGGACCACCGCCCCGGTCCGCTCCGAGGCCGCATCGCACAGGGCGGTGGCGATGATCGTGTCGGTCCCCGTGGGCAGATGCGGACCGTGCTGCTCGGTCGCCCCCACCGGGAGCAGTCCCACCTCCGTGGGCGCGCCACCCAGGTGGGAACCCACCTCCGGCCACGCCAGATCCGACCAGCGCACGGGGGGCACCGTCAGCCCATCCTCAGGTAGTAGTCGCGCTCCCAGTCGGTGACCTGGGCGTGGTAGAGGTTCCACTCGTCGAGCTTCATGGTCACGTACGTCGACTTGAACGACCCCGGGAACACCGACGCCGCCAGGGGGTCCGCATCGAAGGCCTCGATGGCCTCGAGCAGGTTCCGGGGCAGTCGCACGGCGCCGACGGGCGCCGCCTGCCAGCCGTAGGTCATGTCCTCGACGGGGTCGCCCGGGTCGAGGCCCTCCACCACGCCCTCGAGCCCGGCGGCCAGGAGGAAGGCCGCGGCCAGGTAGGTGTTGGCGGCGGCGTCGACTCCCCGGTTCTCGACGGCAGGGCGGTTGCGGGGCAAGCGGAGCATGCAGCTGCGGTTGTTGTCACCGTAGGCCGCCCACACCGGCGCCCACGACACCGTGCCGTCGGAGAGACGGGGCTGCAGGCGCTTGAACGAATTGACCGTGGGCGTGCACACGGCCGCCAGGGCCGCGGCGTGCCGCAGGATCCCGGCCACGAAGGAGTACGCCACCTTGCTCCAGCCGCGACCCCGCTCGTCGTCGGCGTCCCGGAAGAGGTTCTCGTTGCTCTGCACGTCGACGAGGCTCATGTTGAAGTGCGCCCCCGACCCCCAGGCCTCGGTGTAGGGCTTCGGCATGAAAGTGGCGAACAGCCCGGCGTCCTTGGCCATCTGCTTCACCATCAGCCGGAAGAGCGTGAGCCGGTCGGCCATCTCGAGCACGGGGGCGTACTGGAAGTCGAACTCGACCTGGCCGTCCCCACCTTCGTGGTCGAAGCTGAACACCCCGAACCCCACCTCGTTCATGGCCTTGACCATGGGGTCGAGCACGCCCATGGCGTCGAGCGTCGCCTCGACGTCGTAGGCCGAGGTCGGCCGCAGGCGCCCGGTCGGCGTCGCCGGCTCGAGGTACCCCCGTGGACGTCCTGGCTCGGGCGCCTCCTCGGGGGCCCGGACGATGTAGAGCTCGGTCTCGACACCGAGGCACATGCCGAATCCGAGCTCCTGCGCCCGTTCCACCTGGCGCTTGAGCACCGACCTGGTGCACAGGTCGAAGGGCGTCACCCCGCCGTAGTACAGGTCCGCCGTCATCATGGCGAAGCGGCGGTCCCAGGGCAGCACGAACAGGGTCGAGGCGTCGGGCACGGCGACGCACTCGTCCTCGTGCGGCGTCATGACGCCGAGGTTCCCGAGACCCCGGGGGGTGTAGCGCTCGTGCCCGGCCATGAGGTCGGGAAGGTGCTCGACCGGCACGCACTTGGACTTGGCCCGGCCCGTCACGTCGATGAAGGAGGCGAACACGTATTCCACCCCCTGGGCCGACAGCGTCCGGGCCAGCTCACGATCCTCGTCGACCACGTCGTGGATGGTGTCCACGATTCCCTCCTCTCCTCGTCCCCTGTGACCGGGGGCCCGATGTCGTGTCAGAGAACAACAAAGCCCGGGAGCCTTTGGCCTCCCGGGCTTTTGTCCCTCCGTGTCACAGCGGAATGGGCCCCGCTGTGTGCACCTCTCGGACCAGGCTCCCTCGACGGAGGGACGGAACCCTAGGTGCAACTCGAACTGTGTGGTTCGTGGTGGTCGGATCTGCTATCGCACCCCGTCGCCTCTCCTGCTCACGTGCATGCTTCGTGCCCGCTGTCACGACACTTCGATCATCGTGCCGTCCTCACTGCCACCGTACTGACGACTCGTGTCCCGGCGGTTTCCGATGTATGAACGCTTCGTTACCTCGGGCCCGTTGCCCCCGACGGTCGGGCCCAGCGTCAGCGCCAACGTCATCCGGGGTAGAGCCCGTCGAGGTTGACGGTGTAGGGGGCCGAGACCACGTGCCCCTGGGGCAGGCCCTTGAGCCACGGCTGCGCCACGAACACGTCGTTGCGGTCCACCAGGTTGTAGAAGCAGCCCGAGCTGGCCAC
Source organism: Acidimicrobiales bacterium (assembly GCA_035506735.1). GTDB lineage: Bacteria > Actinomycetota > Acidimicrobiia > Acidimicrobiales > UBA8190 > DATJOV01. The sequence continues at coordinate 21,156 of DATJOV010000119.1, forward strand.
CTCGTCCCCGGCCTGGCCGAAGAGCGGGACGTCGTCGCTCGCCAGCGCCTGCGACAGCTGGGCGTCGAGCCCGTTGACCGTGCACTGGAGGAAGTTCGCCCCGCCCTGGGAGCCCCAGAAGATGTGACCGCTCTGGTACGGGTCGTAGGCGTCGGGCCAGATGTACTCGACGAGGAGCCCGGGGGCGTTGGACGGGACCGTCCCCGGCGGGGCCCAGCCGTACACGGTGCCCGTCGGGTAGCCCACCGAGCTCACCTGGAGGCCGGTCTGGTCCAGCTGGTCGACCAGGATCGAGGCGATGAGCTGGTCCGAGGGCGAGCTCGTGTCGTAGCCGACGGTGAGGGTGCGCTCCGACGCGGGCAGTGACGCCACCAGCTTCCTGAGCGCACCCGGGTCGTAGGTGTCTGCCTGGGTCGACATGCCCGACGGCACCATGTTGCGGGGATAGGCCTGTGTGGCCTCCGTGCCGACCCCGGGGTAGACCTGCTTGACGATCTCAGGGACGTCGATGGCGTGGAGCACCGCCAGGCGGTTGGCGGCCGTGGTGAGGAACCCCGACTTCGGGTTGACGTAGAGGTACTCGGATTGCAGCGTCGGCAGTGAGTAGACCTT
>DATJOV010000120.1:0-5275 GCA_035506735.1 Acidimicrobiales bacterium
CACCACCCCCTCGACCACGCGGTGGGGGAGGAGGGCCAGCAGCCGGCCCGCCCCCACCGCCACCGCCGTGTTGAGCACCATGGCGGACGAGGCCCCCACCCACACCGGGAGGGCCCGGTGGCGACTGGCCAGGACCAGGGAGGCGATCATGGTCTTGTCGGGGAGCTCGGCCACGAACACGAGGCCGAAGGTGAGGGCCAGGACCGAGGCGCTCACGGGCGCCCGGCCCGGCGCCGGCGGTGCCGACGACGCTGGGTGCTCAGCGGGGGCCGAGCCGTGCCAGCCCCGCCTCGAGGGCGGGCACGGCCGACGCCGCCAGCCGCCCGGCCAGGGTCACGTTCACGCCCAGGCGCTCGATGGTCTGCTCCACGGTGCGCTGGCCGCTCGTCAGGGGGTGGCGCTCCAGGAAGGCCCGCACCGTGGCGGCCAGGGCCGGGTCCCGACACAGGAGCCGCACGCTGTCCACCATGCGGGACTGGGTGTTGGCGGGGATGCGGGAGGTGAGCTCGTCCCAGTGGTCCTGGACCAGGAGCCACACGCCGGGGCCGACGTCGCGCTGGGCCAGGAGCAGGTTCACCACGAACGGGGCGTTCTGGGAGCGGATCTCGGTACGGGCCAGGGCGAAGGTGCGCGCCGCCAGGGCGGGGTCGGGGAAGGCGGTCAGGGCGTAGAGGTAGCGCAGCTCCTCCTGGGGGGTGGACGGGGCGCGGTAGTGGGCCAGGAAGTCCTCGTAGTCGTCCTCGCCCCCCGATGCCGCCACCACCCCCAGCACCGCCGCCACCAGGTCGGGCGCCACGGCCTCCTCGCCCCCGCCCGCCGCCACCAGGCGCCGCCTGGCCTCGGCCCGGACGGCGCCGTCCTGCCCCACCGTCCCGAGCGCCGCCACGACCTGGGCCCGCAGGGTGGGGATGCGGGAGTCCTCGCCCGCCCGGGCGGCCCACCCCAGGTCCCCGAGCACCGGGGCCAGCAGGGCCCGGGTGTAGGAGGCCAGGGCGGGGCGCGCACCGTCGTCGACGGCGTGGTCGAGGAAGGAGAGCGGCCCGCTCACCTGGCCCCACACGGCCGGGTCGCGCTCGTCCCCGAGCGCCTCGGCCAGCTCCAGCAGGTCGCCGAGCTCGCTGCGCCCGGCCACCACGGCGGCCCACGTGTCGCCCACCAGGTTGAAGCGCTCCAGGCGCCCCAGGGTGGGGAGGGCCCGGGCCAGGGCCCGGCGCTGGGCCTCGGCGTAGCGGACCCGGTAGTAGCCCGAGCCCCCGGCGTTGACCACCGTGACGTCCGCCGGGACCTCCCCCGGTGCCAGGCGCTCGGGGGTGGTGCCGAGGAGCACCCGCACCTCGGCGTCCTCGCCCCGCCGGGCCATGACCGGCACCGACCAGCTGGTCCCGATGGCGCTCGGGCCCTCGGGCGGGGCGTAGGAGAAGGGCTCCTGGGAGAGCACCACGGCGCCGGGGTCGTCCCCCTCGCCGGCCGGGTCCACGAGCACCAGGGGGAAGCCCCCCTGGAGGATCCAGCTGTCCATGATGTCGCCCACGGGCTCGCCGCTGGCCTCCTCGAGGGCGGCCCACAGGTCGGCGGTGTCGGTGTTGCCCAGGCGGTGGGCGTCGAGGTAGCGGCGGATCCCCTGCCGGAAGCGCTCGGCCCCCAGGTAGCGCTCGAGCATGCGCAGGACCCCCGCCCCCGTCTGGTAGGTGAGGACGTCGAACATCCCCTGGGCCTCGCTCGGGGGCCCCACCGGGTACTCGACCGGGCGCGTCGAATGGAGGGCGTCGGTGGCCATGGCCACGTCACGCTCCATCCCGAAGGACACCCAGCGCTGCCAGTCGGGGCGGAAGGCGTCCACGCACAGCAGCTCCATGAAGGTGGCGAAGGCCTCGTTGAGCCAGATGCCGTTCCACCACCGCATGGTCACGAGGTCGCCGAACCACATGTGAGCGATCTCGTGGGAGATGACGTCGGCCACCCGCTCGAGCTCGAGGCGTGAGGCGCGGGCCGGGTCCACCAGGAGGACGGCCTCGCGGAAGGTCACGCAGCCCAGGTTCTCCATGGCCCCGAAGGCGAAGTCGGGGATGGCCAGGAGGTCGAGCTTCTCCGCCGGGTACTCGATGCCGAACCACTGGGCGAAGAACTCGAGGGCATGGGCCGCCGCCTCCAGGGCGAAGGCGGTCAGGTCCTCCTTGCCGGGCACGTGCACCACCCGCACCAGGGTGCCCCGCACCACCACGGGGTCGGTGGCCACCAGGGGGCCCACCACGAAGGCCACCAGGTAGGTGGACATGAGGATGGTGTCGCCGAAGCGGACGCGCCGGCCCCCCGAGGCGAGCGGGGTCTCCTCCAGGGCGGGACCGTTGGCGTAGCCCTCGAGCCCCGGCGGCACGTCGAGGGTGACCGAGAACACGGCCTTGCGGTCGGGCTCGTCGAAGCAGGGGAAGGCCCGGCGGGCGTCGGTGGCCTCGAACTGGGTGGTGGCGATGACGTGGGTGGTCCCGGCCTCGTCGCTGTACTCCGATCGGTAGAAGCCGTGGAGCTTGTCGTTGAGGATGCCGGCGAAGGACAGCTCCAGGACGGCCGGGCCCGCCTCGAGGGACGAGGCCGACCGCAGCACGAGCCGCTCGTCCACCTCCTCCAGGGTCACGGCCAGGTCCTCGCCGTCGCGCCCGGGGCGCTCGAGGCGGGCCCGGTCCACGGTCAGCTCGGCGGCGTGCAGGACGATGCGGTCCCCGGCCCCCTCGGCCACCTCGAGGGTGATGCGCACCTCGCCCGTGAAGGTGGCGGCGGCGAGGTCGGGGGCGAGGCGCAGGTCGTAGCGGCGGGGGGCGACGGTGTAGGGCAGGCGGTGCTCGGCGGAGGGGTCGACGCGTCCGATGGCGGTGGTGTCGGTCATCGATGGGCAGGCTACCGGTCCGGCCCGGGCCGAAGCGGTCCGCCCCGGGGCGCCCCGCCGGCGGCGGCACCGGTGCACCCCGGCTAACTTGCCCAGCCGTGACCGAGCCCCGCACCGGCCCTGCCGACCCCCCCGTCCCCGCCGCCGACCTCGACGTGGTGGCCATCGGGTCCCCCCTCGTCGACGTCCTGGCCCACACCGACACCGAGGAGCTGGCCCGCCTGGAGATGGTGAAGGGGTCGATGACGCTGGTCGACCTGCCCCGGGCCGCCACCGTGTACGGCGCCATGGGCTCGGCCGTCGAGGTCTCGGGGGGATCGGCCGCCAACACCGCCGTGGGCGTGGCCGCACTGGGGGGCAGCGTGGGCTTCCTGGGCAAGCTGGCCGACGACGAGCTGGGCGAGGTCTTCCTCCACGACATCACCGCCTCGGGGGTGACCATGCCCCGCTCCCCGACCCCGGCCCGGGTGTCGGGGTCGGGGCAGACCGCAGAGGGCCTCGACCTGGCCACGGGGCGGTGCCTGGTCCTCGTGACCGAGGACGGGGAGCGCACCATGGCCACCCACCTGGGGGTGGCCGCCACCTTCGGCCCCGAGGACCTCGACGAGGGGCTCGTGGCGGCGTCCCGGGTCGTCTACCTCGAGGGCTACCTGTGGGACCTCCCCCCCGCCATCGAGGCCATGCGGCGGGCCATGGCCGTGGCCCACGACCACGACGGCCTGGTGGCCATGAGCCTGTCGGACGCCTTCTGCGTGCAGCGGCACCAGAAGGCCTTCCTCGAGCTGCTCCACGGGGAGGTGGACGTGCTCTTCGCCAACGAGGACGAGATCACCCTCCTCTTCGGGGGGGAGGGGTTCGACGCCGCCGTCGCCGCGGTGGAGGAGACGGGGTTGTTGGCCGCCCTCACCCGGGGGGCCAAGGGCTCGGTGGTGGTGACGGCGGCGGGCCCCGTGGCCGTGCCCGCCGACCCGGTGGCGAGGGTGGTGGACACCACCGGCGCCGGCGACCTCTACGCCGCCGGGTTCCTCTACGGCCTCACCCACGGCCAGGACCCCGAGCGCTGCGCCCGGCTGGGGGGGCTGTGCGCGGCCGAGGTCATCTCCCATCTCGGCGCCCGGCCCGAGGCCGACCTGGCCCGGCTGGCGGCGGCGGCCGGCCTGGTCTGAGCGCGCCCCGACCTCAGGGCCGCTGCCCCTCCCCGGCGGGGTCGGGCGGGGCGTAGGCCAGCTCCAGGTCGCCCAGGCGGACCAGGACCGAGGCCACCCACCGCCCGAGCTCCCCCACCGGCCCGGCCAGCGTGCCCGGGTCCTCGAGGGCGCCCTCGTCCAGGCGCACCGTGCCCTGATAGGTGGTCTCCACCGCGAAGCGGGGGTCGTGGCCGGGTTCGTGGATCTGCTCCACCACCGGGGCGGCGCGCACCAGGGTGTCCTCGCCGATGGCCGGACTCTCCCCGTCCAGGCAGGCCAGGACGGCGTCGAGGTCGGGCATGGCCGCCAGGCGCTGCACCCGCAGCACGATCTCGAGCACGAGCTCGGGCGGGTCGGCGGGGGGCTCGCCGATGGACCACGACCGGTAGGCGCTCTGGCTCCACGTGGGCCAGTCGAGCGAGAGGTCGGCGCGCACCCGGGGCGGCTGCTCCTCGCCCGGCAGGGAGTACGACGTCTCCCACGACACGTCGCCCAGGAAGACGTCGACCTGGAAGCGCTCCTCCACCGCCTGGCGTTGGAGGAGGGCGTTCTCCAGGGCGGCCCTGGTCTGGGTGATGAGGTCGACGAGGATGTGGTCGAGCATGGCGCGCCAGAGGCTACCGTTGGCGCCGTGCGTGGCGCGACGGCCAATCCGTGGCTGGCACGGCGCGTGCTCACCTACGCCCACCAGTGCGGCGCCTGGGAGGCACCTTCCTCCACGCTCTTCGCCCTGCGGCGCGCCCTCGACCTCGGCGTGACCGGCATCGAGCTCGACGTGCACGCCACCGCCGACCGCCGGCTCGTCGTGTGCCACGACGCCACGGTGGACCGCACCACCGACGGGCACGGCCCCGTGCACGCCCACACCCTGGAGGAGCTGCGCGCCCTCGACAACGCCTACTGGTTCGTTCCCGGTGGCGACGAGACCCCGGGCCTGAGCCCTGACGCCTACCCCTTGCGGGGACGCGCCCCCGCCGACGCCAGCTTCGGGGTGGCCACGCTGGCCGAGATCCTCGACGTCCTCGACGACCACCCCCAGGTGGCGCTGAACCTCGACATCAAGCAGACCGCGCCGGCCGTGGAGCCCTACGAGGAGCTGCTGGCGCTGGAACTGGCCAAGCACCCCCATGCAGGGCGCGTCATCGTGGCCTCGTTCCTCGACGTGGCCACCGACGCCTTCAGCCGCCACGCCCCCGACATCGCCACC
>DATJOV010000121.1:0-5014 GCA_035506735.1 Acidimicrobiales bacterium
GGGCCCGGGCCGGACCGAGGGGCGCCCCGGCCACGGCCCGGGCCAGGACCCGGGCCACGTTCACGTCGACCACGGCCTCGTCGTGCTCGAAGGCGAAGACGAGCACGGCCCGGGCCGTGTAGGGACCCACCCCGGGCAGGGCCCGCAGGTCCTCGAGCCGGTCCGGCACCACCCCGCCGTGGACCGACTCGAGGATCTGTGCGGCGCCGTGCAGGGCGCGGGCCCGGCGGTTGTAGCCCAGGCCGGCCCAGGCCTCGACCACGGCGCCGGCCCCGGCGGCGGCGCAGGCCCGGGGCGTGGGGAAGCGCTCCAGGAAGCGCCCATAGGGCTCGACCACCCGCGACGCCTGGGTCTGCTGGAGCATGACCTCGGCCACGAGCACCGCCCACGGGTGGCGCGTGGCGCGCCAGGGGAGGGGACGCAGGCCGCCGCGCCCGACCGCCAGCACGGCGCGGCGCAGGGCGGCGAGGGCCGGGCCCCGGGGCGGCTCAGTCCCAGACGTCGTCGGGATAGGGACGGCCCCGGGGCGGCAGGGCGGCGCGGCGCCACACCATGAGCTTGCGCCGGAAGTAGCAGACCTCCTCGCCCCGCTGGTTGAAGGCCTTGGTCTCGACCGTGACGATGCCCCGGTCGGGCTTGGAGCTCGACGGGACGGCCTCGAGCACCCGGGTCTCGGCGTAGAGGGTGTCGCCGTGGAAGGTGGGGTACCGGTGCACGAGCGACTCCACCTCGAGGTTGGCGATGCACGAGCCGCTCACGTCGGGGACGCTCATGCCCAGGGCCAGGGAGTAGACGAGGTTGCCGACGACCACGTTCTTGCCCTGCACGGTCTCGTGCTCGGCGAACCACTCGTCGAGGTGGAGGGGGTGATGGTTCATGGTGACGAGGCAGAAGAGATGGTCGTCGTACTCGGTGACGGTCTTGCCCGGCCAGTGCCGGTAGACGTCCCCGGGGACGAAATCCTCGAGGGCGCGGCCGAAGGGGCGCTCGTGCACGGTCACGACGTCGCCACCGGTCGGGTGGTGAAGCCGAGGGCCCAGTCCCCCTCGGACTCGCCGTCGATCGACAGGCGCCACGTGTAGCGGTTCCCGGGCTCGAGCGGGAGGGGGCCGAGGTTGACGGCCAGGGCCACGTCGATGGGTGTCCCCACCGGCACCGTGCCGGGGCGCACCACGTTGAACTCCCCCCGCACCTCGACGGGCTGGGTCCCCTCGGGCGTGTCGACCATGACCGGTCCCCCGTCGGCGTCCTCGAGGAACAGCTCCCAGTGGTGGATCTGCTCGGCCTCGTTCCAACCCACGTCGATCTTGAGGGCGATGGCCGAGGGCATGGGCTCGGGGCCGGTGAGGGACCAGCCGCCGCCCAGCACGAAGAGCTTGCCGTCGGCGACCTGCGCCGAGTCGCACAGCAACATCGTCACCTTCACGGCCCGCAGGCTACAGCCAGTAGCGTCTGCGCCGTGCCCGACGCCCTGCGCGACGACGTCTACCGCCGCCCCCTGGCCACGGCGCTCGAGCGCCTCGGTATCGGCCCGGGGTGGCGCTGCGTGGACGTGGGGGCCGGGGGCGGGGACGTGTCCGTGGCGTTGGCCGAGATCGTCGGACGCGACGGTCGCGTCTACGCCGTCGACAGCGACCCCCGGGCCCGGGACGAGTCGGCCGCAGCCGCCGCCGCGTTCAGCCAGGTCCTGGCGCTCACCCAGGCGGGCGAGGACCTCCGCCTGCCCGAGGCCGTCGACGTCGCCTTCTGCCGCTTCCTCCTCATGCACGTGGTGGACCCCTCGGTGGTCCTGCGCGCCATGCGCGCCGCCGTGCGCCCCTTGGGCTGGGTGGTGGCCCAGGAGCCGGTCACCTCGGCCGGGCGCATCGGGGGCGTGGCGCTGTCCATGCCCGGGGCACGGCACCCCGACGTGGGCGCCCTCCTCCCCGCCCTGGTGCGTGACGCCGGCCTCGAGCTCGTCGACGCCTGGGCCGAGGCCCCCGCCGGTGTCGGCCCGGGACCGGTGACCGAGTACCTGGCCTCGCTGACCGAGGTCGACCCGGGCGACGAGCCGGTGGTGCTCCCTCCCCTCGTCACCGTCATCGGGCGGGCGCCCGGCGACGGTCCCGGGGCTGGGTAGCCTTCGGGCCGCCATGCCCGCCGCCCCCGACCCCGCCTCCGACCCCGCCGCCGACCCCGCCGCCGACCTCGGCGCCGCCGCCCGGACCGTGGACCTGGCCCAGGCCGTGGTGGAAGGGGCCGCCCGGGCCCTGGCCCGAGCGGGCGGGCCCGACGCCGAGCAGGTCGTCGCCTACGACCTGGCCCACGCCGCCGCCGCCGTGCGGGCGGCCCGGGCCGCCCTGGCCTACGGGGCACAGGGCCCCGACGAGGCCCGCATCGCCTGCGCCTTCGTGGCCGACGCCGCCCTCGACGTGGCCGGGCGCCTGGCCGGGCGGGAGGAGGCCTTCGGCACCACCCCGGGGTGGCTGGCGGGGGCGGGGGGCTTCGTGGCGGCGCAGCGCCACCCGGCCCGGCTGGCGGCGCTGGCCGGGGTGGAGGGCGACCGCCATCTCGACCCCGACTTCGCCCTGGTGCGCGACGCCTTCCACCGCTTCGCCGAGGAGCAGATCCGGCCCCGGGCCGAGCACGTGCACCGCGCCAACGCCGACGTGCCGGATGAGATCATCACCGGCCTGGCCGAGATGGGGGCACTGGGGATGTCGATCCCCGAGGCCTACGGCGGCTCGGCCACCGGGGGCGACAGCGACTACCTGGGCATGGTGGTGGCCACCGAGGAGCTGTCGTGGGGCTCGATCGGGATCGGCGGCTCCCTCATCACCCGTCCCGAGATCCTGGGCCGGGCCCTCGTGGCCGGGGGGACCGAGGAGCAGAAGCAGCGCTGGCTCCCCCGCCTGGCCTCGGGCGAGCTCATGAACGCCGTGGCGGTCACCGAGCCCGACTACGGCTCCGACGTGGCCGCCATCGTCACCTCGGCCACGCCCGCCCCGGGGGGATGGCTGATCAACGGCGTGAAGACGTGGTGCACCTTCGCCGCCCGGGCCGACGTCCTCATGCTCCTGGCCCGCAGCGACCCCGACCGGGCCAAGGCCCACCGGGGCCTGTCGTTGTTCGTGGTGGACAAGCCCCGGGGGGACGCCGGGGGCTTCGTCTTCCACCAGGACCCGGCGGCCGAGGGCCGGGACGGCCCCCCGGGGCGCATGGAGGGCCGGCCCATCGACACCATCGGCTACCGGGGCATGCACTCCTACGAGATCGCCTTCGAGCAGTGGTTCGTCCCCGACGCCAACCTGGTGGGGGGCGAGGCCGGCATCGGGCGCGGCTTCTACCTGCAGATGGCCGGCTTCGAGAACGGCCGCCTGCAGACGGCGGCCCGGGCCCTCGGGGTCATGCAGGCCGCCTACGAGGCGGCCTCGTCCTACGCCGCCGACCGCGTCGTCTTCGGCTCGCCCATCGACCGGTACCAGCTCACCCGGGTCAAGCTGGCCCGCATGGCCGTGCTCATCCAGGTGCTGCGGCAGTTCTCCTACGAGGTGGCCCGCCTCATGGCCGAGGGGCGGGGCACCCTGGAGGCCTCGATGCTCAAGGCCTACGTGTGCCGGGCGGCCGAGTGGGTCACCCGGGAGGCCATGCAGATCCACGGCGGGATGGGCTACGCCGAGGAGTTCCCGGTGAGCCGCTACTTCCTCGACGCCCGCGTCCTGTCGATCTTCGAGGGGGCCGACGAGACCCTGGCCCTCAAGGTGGTGGCCCGGCGCCTGGTGGAGCAGGCCGCCGGCTGACTCGACGGCCGACGGCGCCGGTCAGGTCTGGGAGCGCCCCAGCCCGGCCCGCTCGCCCCTGGCCACGAACTTGACGGCCATCTTGCGGCTGGCCTCGTCGATCATCTCGTCGCCGAACATGACGGCGCCCTTGCGCTCGTCCTCGGTGGCCTTCTGGTAGGCGTCGAGGATGTCCCAGGCCCGGTCGAACTGCTCCTGGGTGGGCGAGTAGAGCTCGTTGAGGACCGTCACCTGGTCCGGCGTGAGCGCCCACTTGCCGTCGTAGCCGAGGACCCGCGTGCGCTGGGTGAAGTCGCGCAGCCCCTCCATGTCCTTCACCCGGAGGTAGGGGCCGTCGATGACCTGGAGCCCGTTGGCCCGGCCCGCCATGAGGATGCGGCTGAACACGTAGTGGAAGTGGTCGCCGGGGTACTCCGGGATCTGCACCCCGCCGGTGAGGACGGGCATCTCCATGGAGGCGGCGAAGTCGGCCGGGCCGAAGATGATGGTCTCGAGCCGGGGCGAGGCGGCGCAGATCTCGTCCACGTTGATGAGCCCCCGCGTGGTCTCGATCTGGGCCTCGATCCCGATGTGGCCGGGGGGGAGGCCGTGGCGCCGCTCGACCTGGGAGAGGAGCAGGTCCAGGGCGACGACCTCGGCCGCGGACTGCACCTTGGGGAGCATCACCTCGTCCAGGCGCTCCCCGGCGTTCCCCACCACCTCGATCACGTCGCCGTAGGTCCACTCCGTGTCCCACCCGTTGATGCGGACGCACAGCACCCGGTCGTCCCACGCCTGGGTGCGGATGGCCTCGACCACCTTGGCCCGGGCCGCCTCCTTCTCGAGGGGGGCGACCGAGTCCTCGAGATCGAGGAACGACATGTCGGCCGGGACCGTAGGCGCCTTGGCCAGGAACCGTTCGTTCGACCCGGGGGTGGAGAAGCACGACCTGCGGGGCAGGCTCCGGCTGCGTGTGGACATGGGCACGAGCCTAACCGCCGTCGGGCGCCTGCCCCGGCCCGCCGCCGGGGCCCGGGCCGGGGCGCGGCGGCGTCAGCCGCTCGGGGTGTGGAGCGCCAGGGCCTCGGTCAGGGCCGGCTCCAGGAACCGGGTGTAGCCCACGGCCACGTGCTTGCGGTTGGCGTACACGGCGTACCGCTCGACGATGGGGCTGCACGTGGCGGCGCAGAACCAGGGCACGGTGTCGACGTAGGCGGCCCCGGCGGCCAGGGCGGCCTGGCGCTCCACCCGGTTGT
>DATJOV010000122.1:0-4375 GCA_035506735.1 Acidimicrobiales bacterium
CCAGGCGGTCGAGGGCGAGGGGGTCGACGGTGGCGCCGGCGGCGGGCGCCACCGCCACCTGGCGCAGCCGGGGCATGGCCCGCAGCGCCGAGGCCCCCAGGCTCGAGGGGTCGGTGGGGACGTCGCGCCACCCCAGCACCATCAGGGACTCCTCGGCCGCCAGCTCCCCGATGCGGCGCTGCGCCTTGGCGGCGTCGTCGGCGTCGGTGGGCAGGAAGACCAGGCCCACGGCGTAGTGCCCGGGCTCGGGCAGGCCCCCCCCGAAGGCGCCCTGGAGGAAGCCGTGGGGCACCTGGGTGAGGATCCCGGCCCCGTCCCCGGTGGCCTCCTCGGCCCCGGTGGCCCCCCGGTGGGCCAGGTGCTCGAGGGCGGTGAGGGCCTGGCGCACGAGGTGGTGGCTGCGCCGGCCCCGGAGGTCGGCCACCAGGGCGATGCCGCAGGCGTCGTGCTCGAAGGCGGGGTCGTAGAGGGGGGCGCCACGACGGCGCGTCGCTCCCCCGGGAGCAGGGTGGGTCGAAGTCGTCACTCGTGTCACTCCGTGGTCGGTCACCGGTCGGTCACGCGGAGCCGGGCATGCTGGCGCCCGGGACGACACTGGCCCTGCTGCAGCCCCCGTAGGATACCCCGGGTGCACCGGTGGTCCGGGCCACGACGGGGGTGAGCGCCGAGGGCACCGACGTCGTCGTGGTGGGGGCGGGCGTGGTCGGGCTGGCGTCGGCCTGGCGCTGCGCCCAGCGGGGTCTCTCCGTCACCGTCGTCGACCCCCGCCCGGGACGGGGCGCCTCGTGGATGGCGGCGGGGATGCTGGCCCCGGTGAGCGAGGTCCACACCAGGGAGGAGCCCCTCCTGCACCTGGCCCTGGCGGCGGCGGCGCAGTGGCCCTCCTTCGCCGCCGCCCTGGAGGAGTCGGCCGGGAGCGGCGTCGGCTACCGGCCCGGGGGGACCCTCATCGTGGCCGCCGACGAGGGCGACCGGGCCTGGGCCCGCGACCTGCTCGACGTCCAACTGGGCCTGGGCCTCGAGGCCCGGTGGCTCACCGGCCGCCAGGCCCGGGCCCTCGAGCCCGCCCTGGCCCCCTCGGTGCGCGGCGCCATCGACGTGGCCGGCGACCATCAGGTCGACAACCGCCTCCTGGTGGGGACGCTCCTGGCGGCGGTGGACCGGGCCGGCGTGACCCTGTGCCGGGACGAGGCCGCCGCCCTCGTCACCACGGGGGGCGCCGTGACCGGGGTGCGCCTGCGCCACGGGGCCCCCCTGGGGGCCGGCACCGTGGTGGTGGCGGCGGGGTGCTGGTCGGGCGGGATCGGGGGGCTCCCCCCCGGGGCGGTCCCCCCGGTGCGACCGGTGAAGGGCGAGATCCTGCGCCTGCGCCCCGCCCCCGGGGCCCCGGTCCTGGCCCGCACGGTGCGGGCCGTGGTGGGCGGCTCCTCGGTGTACCTCGTCCCCCGGGGCGACGGGACGGTGGTGGTGGGGGCCACGGTGGAGGAGCGGGGCTTCGACACCGGGGTCCGGGCCGGCGGGGTCTACGCCCTCCTGCGCGACGCCCACCGGGTGGTCCCCGCCGTGACCGAGATGGTCCTGGACGAGGCCGGCGCCGGGCTGCGTCCCGGGTCGCCCGACAACGCCCCCATGGTGGGGCGCTGCCCCGCCCCGGACACGGGGGGGACCGTGGCGGGCCTGGTCCTCGCCACCGGGCACTACCGCCACGGCATCCTCCTCACCCCGCCCACCTCCGACGCCGTGGCCGCCCTGGCGGCGGGCGAGGAGGCCCCGGCCGTGATGGCCCCCTTCAGCCCGGCCCGCTTCGCCGCCGGGGCGGCGCCGGCCCGGCCCTGACGACGGTGAGGGCGGCGCCCACCGCCACACGGCGTCGTCGCCACGGCGCAGGGTGGCGCGCCCGTCGCCGCGGGCCGGGGTGGCGCGCCCGTCGCCCCGGGGCGGCGCGCCGCGCCCCCCGGCAGCGGTGCCATGCTGGCGTCGTGCTGGTGAACGGCCAGGAGCGAGCGCTCGTCGCCGGCGCCACCGTGGCCGACCTGGTGTCGACGTGGTGCGCCTCGCCCGAGGGCATCGCCGTGGCCCGCAACCGCGAGGTGGTGCCGAGGAGCGAGTGGGGCACCACCCTCCTCTCGGCCGGCGACGTGGTCGAGATCGTGAGCGCCGCGGCCGGTGGCTGAGCGCGGTCCCGGCGGCGCCGACGCCCTGGTGGTGGCGGGGCGGCCCCTGTCGTCGCGCCTCGTCCTCGGCACGGGGGGGATCACCAGCCTGGAGATCCTGGGCGAGGTGGTGGCGGCGGCGGCGCCGGCCCTGGCCACCGTGGCCCTGCGCCGGGTGGACCCCGCCGCCCGGGGCGGGGTGCTCGACGTGCTGCGGGCGGCGGCGGTGGAGGTCCTCCCCAACACGGCCGGGTGCTTCACCGCGGCCGAGGCCGTGCTCACGGCCAAGCTGGCCCGGGAGGCCTTCGGCACCGACTGGGTCAAGCTCGAGGTCATCGGGGACGAGGACACCCTCCTCCCCGACGCCGTGGAGCTCCTCGACGCAGCCGAGCAGCTGGTGGACGACGGCTTCGTGGTCCTGCCCTACACCAACGACGACCCCGTGCTGGCCCGGCGCCTGGAGGAGGTGGGCTGCGCCGCCGTCATGCCCCTGGGCGCCCCCATCGGCACCGGCCTCGGGGTCCGCAACCCCCACAACATCGCCCTCATCGCCGAGCGGGCCGCCGTACCCGTGGTGCTCGACGCCGGCATCGGCACCGCCTCGGACGCCGCCCTGGCCATGGAGCTGGGCTGCGCCGGGGTCATGGTGGCCACCGCCATCACCCGGGCCCGGCACCCGGCCCGCATGGCGGGGGCCTTCCGGGCCGCGGTCGAGGCGGGGCGCCAGGCCCGCCTGGCCGGGCGCATCCCCCGGCGCTGGCTGGCCCAGGCCTCGAGCCCCACCGACGGGATGCCCGAGCTCTGAGCCCGGCCTCGCACCCGCCCGTGGCCCTGACGGTGGCGGGCTCGGACTCCGGGGGCGGAGCCGGGCTCCAGGCCGACCTGCGCACCTTCGCCGCCCACGGGGTCTTCGGCACGAGCGTGGTCACGGCCGTGACGGCGCAGAACACCGTGGCCGTCCTGGGCGTCGAGCCCATGACCCCCGCCTTCGTCGAGCTGCAGCTCGAGGCGGTCCTGAGCGACCTGCCCGTGGCGGCGGTGAAGACCGGGATGCTGGCCACCCCGGGCACGGTGGCCGCCGTGGGGCGCTGGGCCCGGCGGGGCGACCTTCCCGGGCTGGTGGTGGACCCCGTGCTGGTGGCCTCGACCGGACGGCCCCTCCTCGACGGCGACGGGGTGCGGGCCTACCTCGAGCACCTCCTCCCCCACGCCGTGCTGGTCACGCCCAACGTGCGGGAAGCGGCCCTGCTCACCGGGATGGCCGTCGACGACGTCGAGGGCATGGGACGGGCCGCCCTGGCCCTGGCCCGCCTGGGCCCGGGGATGGTGGTGGTGAAGGGGGGGCACCTGGGCGGGGCCGTGGCCCCCGACGTGGTGGTGGGGGGCGACGAGGTCCTGGTCCTCGAGGAGCCCCGGGTCCCGAGCGGCAACGACCACGGCTCGGGGTGCACCCTGGCCGCCGCCACCGCCGCCCGTCTGGCCCGGGGCGAGGAGCTCCTGGCCGCCCTGGAGGGGGCCAAGGACTACGTCACCGCCGCCCTGGCCGGATCGGCCTCGTGGCGCCTCGGCGCCGGGCACGGCCCCCTGGACCATTTCGGCTGGGGCCCCGTCCCGCCCTCCACGGCCTGACCGACGCGACACGGGGGCGCTCGGTCGTCCCCGACGCCCCCGTGCTCGCAAGCCCAGACGCCCGATGGAGCTGGGCTCCTCACCCCCCAGACACGGTGTCCCGGCCGAGCCGGCCACACCTCCCCCCCGATCCGCCCCCCCGATGTGCACGGACCGGTGTCAGCCCGCACTGTAGGACCGGCACGGCAGAGCGTCAACGCGTCACCGCCCCGTCGCAGCCCGGTCCGAGCAGCACGCCACCCGGTCCTCGCCGGCCCGCAGGCGGCGCCGGGGGCGGGCGTCGGGGCGCCGGTACACTCGACGGGCGGCGCCCCACCCCGGGGACGGGGTCGGCGCCGACTGCGCCCACCATGCCCGGTCCCCACCCCCTCGGCCATCCCGACCCCGCCTCCCCCGGCGCCACCGCCCTGGACACCGGCCCCCCCTCGGCCGCCCCCGGCCCGGGCGGCAACGGGGGCGCGGCCCGGTCGGGGGGCGGTGCGGGTGGAGCCGGCGAGGGGGGCCAGGCCCGACCCGTCCGCCCCCCCGGGCCGAGCACCAAGCCCGCCCTGGTGGTCCTGGGCGTGGTCCTCCTCGTCTTCGTGCTGGGGGTC
>DATJOV010000123.1:0-6987 GCA_035506735.1 Acidimicrobiales bacterium
AGCTGCATGATGGCCTGGCCCAGGATCTCCTTGGACTCCTTGTCCTCGAACAGGGCCATGGGGCCGGCGGTGGCGTCGGGGATGGTGTCGCCCAGGGTGGTGCGGTCGGTGCGGTCCCCCCCCACCATGAAGACCTCGTCCAGGGCGGCCACCCCCACGAAGGAGATCTGGCGCAGGATCTCCTGCAGCTCCTTCTCCGACATGCCGAGCTCGGCCGCCACCTCGGCGTCGCTGGGGGTGCGCAGCAGGGTGCCCTCGAGCGAGGCGTAGGCCTGCTCGACGGCCCGGGCCTTGGCCCGGACCGACCGGGGCACCCAGTCGATGGCCCGCAGCTCGTCGATGATGGCCCCCCGGATGCGGGGGATGGCGTAGGTCTCGAACTTCACCTGGCGCACCGGGTTGAAGCGGTCGATGGCGTCGATGAGCCCGATGATCCCGTAGCTGACCAGGTCGGCCCCGTCCACGTGCTGGGGGAGCCCCACCGCCACCCGGGCCGCCACGTACTTCACCAGGGGCGAGTACAGGACGATGAGCTGGTCACGGATGTGCCGCCCGCCGTGCGCTTTGTAGTCCGCCCAGAGGCGTGCCGTGCCGTCGTCCTCGTCCGTCGTCACGCCTCCCCCTACGCTCGAGGATGGGTTGCCTCGTACACCGAGAGCAGCCTCTCCTTGCTGACATGAGTGTAGACCTGCGTGGTCTGCAGACTGGCGTGTCCGAGCAGTTCCTGGACCACCCTGAGGTCGGCACCCCCGTCGAGCAGGTGCGTCGCGAAGCTGTGGCGCAGGGCGTGGGGGTGGGTGGGGACCGGGGAACGCCGGTCCAGGACCCGGCGCACGTCCCGGGGCCCGAGCCGGGCCCCGCGCCGGTTGAGGAAGAGGGCCTCGGGGGGGGAGGCGGGGGCCACCAGGAGGGCCCGGCCCCCCTCCAGCCAGGCCGCCACGGCCCCGGTGCAGCCCCGGTGGGCCGGGACCCGGCGGCGCCGGCCCCCCTTCCCCAGCACGGTGAGGGTCCCGGTGCGCAGGTCCACGTCGCCCAGGTCGAGCCCGCACAGCTCGGCCACCCGCAGCCCGCAGCCGTAGAGGAGCTCGAGGACGGCGTCGTCGCGCCGTCGCAGGGCCACCCCCAGGCCGCCCTCCCCGTCGGTCCCGGCCGGGGCCGTCCGGGCTCCCCCCGCCGGGCCCAGCAGCTCCTCGAGCTCCCCCCGGTCCAGGACGTGGGGCAGGCGGGTGGGACCGGCCGGGGCCGAGAGCCGGCGGGCGGGGTCGTCGGCCAGGGTGCCCCGGCGGTGCTGCCATCCGAAGTACCGGCGCAGGGAGGCGGCCTTGCGGGCCAGCGAGGCCCGGGCGTAGCGGCGGGTGGCGAGGTGGGCGAGGTAGCGGCGCAGCAGGACGCGGTCGACCTGCGCCGGCCCCGACACACCGGCCCGCTCGGCCCACGCGGCGAAGGCGGCCACGTCGGTGCGGTAGGCGCGCTCCGTCGCCGGCGAGCGCGCGCCCAGGGACCGCCCGAACGCCTCGAGGTCCCAGGCCATGCCCCACCACGCTACCGCTCCGGCGCAGCGCGCAACGCTATTGTCGGCCGCAGTGGGAGGGCGCACTCACGCCGCAGCTGCGACGGCGCGCCGAAGGGGGTAGGGCCGTGCCCGATCGCATCGACCGCCGCTCGTTCCTGGCCCGCGGGCTCCTCGCCGCCGGCGGCGTGGCCGCCATGGGCGGCGCCAGGGGCCTCCTCGACGCCTGCAGCTCGGGGCCCTCGGGGCCCGGCTCGAGCGCCACCGGGCCCCGCAACGGCATCTCCAGCGCGGCGCCGCGCCGGGGCGGGAGCCTCACCATGGGCGTCGAAGCCGAGGAGGAGGGCTTCGACCCCTCCACCGACCACTTCGACGAGACCGGCGTGCAGTACATGCGCACGGTCTTCGACCCCCTCACCGTCATCGCCGCCGACGGGACCATCCAGCCCTACCTGGCCCAGAAGGTCGAGCCCAACGCCGACTACTCGGTGTGGACCATCACGGCCCGCGACGGGGTCCTCTTCCACGACGGGACGCCCTGTGACGCCGCCGCCATCGCCGGGAGCCTCAAGCACTTCAAGGCGGGGCTGCTCGGCATCACCTGGTCGCCGGTCACCGACATCTCGGCCTCGGGCAACACCGTCGTCATCACCCTGAACCAGCCCTGGGTGCCCTTCGACGCCTACCTGGCCGGCGGCATCGGCGGCCAGCCCGGCTACATCGTGGCCCCGTCCATGATCGCCGATCCCAACGGCTCGGCCCACCCCGTGGGCACCGGGCCCTTCAAGTACAAGGAGTGGGTCCCGAACGACCACTTCACCGCCGTGCGCAACGAGCACTACTGGCGCCCGGGCCTCCCCTACCTCGAGGAGGTCACCTACAAGCCCATCCCCGACGCCCAGCAGCGGGCCAATTCCCTCCTGGCCGGCACCATCGACATCATGCACACCGACCTCCCCGAGAGCATCCTCCAGTTCCGCGACGACGCCGGCTACGGCTACATCGACGACAGCCAGCACGTCGTGGGCGAGCCCGACATGAACTTCATCATGGTGAACTGCGCCGACCCGGTCATGAGCGACATCCGGATCCGCCAGGCCATGGCCATGGCCATCAACACCCGGCAGTACGCCACGGTGGTGGACAAGGGCGTCAACGCCACGTGCGACCAGCCCTTCATCTCGGGCACGCCCTACCACGTGAGCGACAGCGGCTACCCGGCCTACAACCCGACGGCGGCCAAGCAGCTCGTGGCCGCCCTCAAGTCCGAGGGGAAGCCGGTGTCCTTCACCCTGTCGTCGACCCCCAACGCCTACTCGGTGGAGGTCGTCCAGTTCCTCCAGAGCCAGCTCGAGGCGGTGGGGCTCAAGGTCAGCCTGACCCAGGTCCAGCAGGCCGACCAGATCAACCAGGCCCTGGACGGCTCCTTCCAGACCACCTCGTGGCGGCAGTTCGCGGCGGTGGACCCCGACCTCAACTACCTGTGGTGGAGCCCGACCGAGATCTTCGGGAGCGGCCCCCAGGCCATCGCCCCCAACTTCGCCCGCAACAAGGACCCCGAGATCGAGACCCTGCTCCAGCAGGGCCGGCAGTCCACCGACCCCTCCACCCGGGTCCAGGCCTACCAGGGCGTGGCCAAGCGCCTCAACGCCGACCTCCCCTACATCTGGCAGGACCGCACCACCTGGGCCATCGTGGCCCGCTCCGACGTCCAGAACTTCAACAACCCCTCGACGCCGGCGGGGGGCAAGGCGTACGGCATGATCGCGGGAGACATCTGGACGCCCCAGATCTGGCTGTCGGCCTGACCCCGCCCGGGGTCGCCGGGCCCCGAGCCGAGGAGGTTCCCGACCGCCGTGCCGACGTCGAGCCCCGGACCGTCATGAGCAACCGGGTCCTCCTGGTGGAGGACGACGAGCGCATCCGCGCCTCGATGCGCCTGGCCCTCGAGGACGAGGGCTACGAGGTCGACGAGGCCGGCGCCGGCGAGACCGGACTGGAGCTCTTCGCCCAGCAGCCCGCCGACGTCGTCCTGATCGACATCATGCTCCCGGGCATGGACGGCTTCGAGTGCTGCCGCCAGCTGCGGCGCACCAGCGCCGTGCCCGTCATCATGGTGACGGCCCGGACCGACACCCACGACGTGGTGGCCGGCCTCGAGGCCGGGGCCGACGACTACGTCACCAAGCCCTTCGTGGCCAAGGAGCTGACCGCCCGCATCCGGGCCCTCCTGCGCCGGGCCCGCTCCGTGGACGACCCCGACGTGCTGGCCTTCGGGGACGTGGAGGTGCGCCCCGACGAGGGCACGGTGCGCAGGGGGAGCAGCGAGGTGCACTGCACCCGCACCGAGTTCCGCCTGCTGTGCGAGCTGGCCGCCAACCCGGGCAAGGTCCTCAGCCGGGAGCAGCTGCTCGACCGGGTGTGGGGGTACGACTACTTCGGCGACGGCCGCCTGGTCGACGTCCACATCCGCCGGCTCCGCACCAAGATCGAAGCCGATCCCGCCAATCCCCACCACATCCTCACGGTGCGGGGTATGGGGTACAAGCTCTCCGCCTAGGGAGGCCCGGTGGTCCCGCCCCCGTCCGACGCCGAGCACGCCGGCCCCGTGACCCGGGGCCCGGGCCGCCCGGCCCGGGCCGGGTCCGGGCTGCCCGGCCCCCGGGCCCGCTTCCGGCGCCTGGGGCTCCGGGCCCGGGTCACCCTCACCTTCGGCCTCGGGGCGCTCGCGCTGTCGGCCACCATGGCCGGCCTCACCTACTTCACCGCCCGCCAGTTCATCCTCAACGAGCGGCAGTCGGCCATCTTGCGCCAGGCCTACGTGAACGCCTCCCTGGCGCGCTCCTCGCTGCGGGCCGTCAGTCCCGACGTCGAGCAGCTCCTGTCCTCGCTGGACACGGTGGCCGGCTCCACCTCGGTGCTCGAGCTGCGCGGCGCCTGGTACGCCACCTCCCTGTCGGTGGGCGAGAGCGCCATTCCCGACGCCCTGCGGACCATGGTCCTGTCGGGGCGGCCCGCCACCCAGCGCGTCGTCCTGGGGGGGACCCCCGAGTTCGTGGTGGGCCTCCCCCTGCCGAGCGTGGACGCCTCGTACTTCGAGGTCTTCTCCCTCGACGAGCTCAGCCGGACCCTGCAGATCCTGGCCCTGGTCCTGGCCTCGGCCGCCCTGGTCACCACGGCGGCCGGGGCCGTGATCGGTCGCTGGGCCAGTGGCCGGGCCCTGCGCCCCCTGGTGCTGGTGTCGCGGGCGGCCGAGACCGTGGCCGGAGGGAGCCTCGACACCCGGCTGCTGGCCGAGGGCGACCCCGAGCTCTCGGCCCTGGCCGATTCCTTCAACCGCATGACCGACGCCCTCCAGGAGCGCATCCGCCACGAGGTGCGCTTCGCCTCGGACGTGAGTCACGAGCTGCGCTCGCCCCTCACCACCCTGGCCACGGCCCTCGGGGTGCTCGAGTCCCACCGCCACGAGCTGCCGGCCCGCAGCCGCCACGCCCTGGACCTGCTCTCGGCCGAGCTGCGTCGCTTCCAGCGCATGGTGGACGACCTCCTCGAGATCAGCCGGGTCGACACCGGTGCGGCCGAGCTGTGGCTGGAGGAGGTGGACGTGGGCGAGCTGGCCCGCCAGGCCGCCTCCGCCGCCGGGGCCGGGGCCCTCCCGGTCGAGGTCGATCCCGCCCTGGCCGGCGTGCGCCTCCGGGTCGACAAGCGCCGCATCGAGCGGGTCATGACCAACCTGGTGGCCAACGCCGCCCAGCACGCCGGGGGGGTGACCCGCCTGGCGGTGGAGCCGGGGGGGGCCGGGGTCCGCCTGGTGGTGGCCGACCGGGGGCCTGGGGTCGCCCCGGGCGAGCGCGTCCGCATCTTCGAGCGCTTCTACCGGGGCCAGGCGGCCGGGCACCGGGGCGCCACCAGCGGCACCGGCCTGGGCCTGTCGCTCGTGGCCGAGCACGTCCGCCTGCACGGGGGGCGGGTGTGGGTGGAGCGGGCCGAGGACGGCGAGAACCGCTTCGTGGTGGAGCTCCCCGCCGATCTCGAGGGCGAGGACGGCCCGGCGGGCGAGGGCCCCGTCCCCCTCGGGGAGCCGGGGGGGGCCGGCGCCACCACGGGCGGGGCCGACGGGGACGGGGACGCCCCCGGGGCCCGCCCCCCGGGCGGGGGGCCCGGGACGGGGGTCCCGGTCCGGTGAGGCGCCTGCCCCGAGGCGGCCTCCTCCCGGTGGCCCTGGCCCTGGCGGCCGGGGCCGCCCTGGCCGGGTGCGGCGTGCCCATCGACGCCCAGCCCACGGCGCTCGCCCCCAACCGCATCCCCTTCGGCCTCCTCGCCCCCACGACGGCGTCGAGCACCACCACCTCCACGCCCTCGCCCGTCGAGGTCCCGGTGTCGGTGTACTTCGTCGGGCCCACCGGCCACCTCGTCCCCGTGGCCCGCGACGTCCCGGTCTCGGCCCCGGACCTCACCACCGTCCTCGAGGCCCTGGTGGCGGGGCCGAGCCAGGCCGAGGCCGAGGCCGGCCTGCAGAGCGCCCTCTCCACCCAGACCACCATCCTGGGGGCCACGGTCACCGGGGGCGTGGCCACGGTCAACATGGGCGGGACCTTCGGCCAGCTGGTGGGACCACCCCAGATCGAGGCCGTGGCCCAGGTGGTGTTCACCGCCTCGGCCTTCCCCGCCGTGAAGGGCGTGACCTTCCAGCTCGGGGGCCAGCCCGTCGAGGTCCCGGTGGCGAGCGGGGCCGAGGTCCCGGTGGCCGACGTCACCCAGTTCGCCTCGCTGGCCCCGGTGGCCCCGGCCCGGGGGTCGCCGGCCTGAGGCGGGCCCGTGCGGGCGGGGTCAGTCCTCGGCGGCCCGGACGGCGGGCGAGCCCACGGGCAGGCGGGGGGCGTCGCCCCACAGCCGCTCGAGGTCGTAGTAGGCCCGGGCCTCGGTGGAGAACACGTGGACCACGAAGTCGCCGTAGTCCATGAGCACCCAGGTCAGGTCGCGCAGCCCCTCCACGGCCCAGGGGGCCCGGCCGGTGGCCTCCTTCACCTGGCGCTCGACCTCCTCCACGATGGTCTTCACCTGGCGGGCGTTGGCCCCGGTGGTGAGGACGAAGGCGTCGGTCACGACCAGCAGGTCGTGCATGTCGAGGATCACGGTGTCCTGCCCGAGCCTGGCGTCGGCGGCGCGCGCCGCCACGAGCGCTGCGTCCGGCACGTCGTCGCGCCCCGCCTCCGCCGACTCCCGGTCGGCGGCGGGCCTCATGCGGCGAGGACCGCCACGATCACCTCGGTCGAGCCTTCGTGGGCACGGAGCAGCGCACGGCGGCTCGGTCGACGTCGGGGTTGGTCATCTGGAGCCAGCGTACAGATCCAGGCGGCGAATGCAACGGATCGCGGCATCAGGGATCAGGAAATCCACCGAGAGTCCACGGGCCAACCTGTAGCGGAGGTCGCTGCTCGAGATGTCGAGGGCGGGGATGGCCACCCGCTCCACCC
>DATJOV010000124.1:0-16635 GCA_035506735.1 Acidimicrobiales bacterium
CGAGGGCCACGCCCACGAGGATGAGAAGGGTGATGGTCCGTCGGGTGGTGGCGCGCCGCTTCTGCGCCCGCTGCCGGGCGGCCAGCTTGGCGTCTCGGGCGGCGCGCTTGCGCGCTCGTTTCTCGGTCGGCACGGCCCGACACCCTACCCGCCGCCGGGGTGGCCCAGCCCATCGGGCCGCCCCCCCGCCGCCCCGGCCCACCCCGGCCGGCACCGCCCGGGACCACGCGGGGCAGCAGGTAGCGTCGGGACCCGATGGCGGAGGTCGGGCCGTGACCCTGGTGGTCCAGAAGTTCGGGGGCACGTCGGTGGGCGACGCCGAGCGCATGCGGGCCGTGGCCGACCACGTGGCCCGCACCCGGCGCCAGGGCCACGACGTGGTGGTGGTGGTGAGTGCCATGGGCAAGACCACCGACGACCTCCTGCGCCTGGCCGGCGACGTGAGCGCCGTCCAGCCGCCGCGCGAGCTCGACATGCTCCTCACCTCGGGCGAGCGGGTCTCCATGGCCCTGCTGTGCATGGCCCTGGCCGAGCTCGGGGTCGAGGCCCTGTCGTTCACCGGGAGCCAGGCCGGCATCATCACCGACGCCACCCACCTCAAGGCCAAGATCATCGAGGTGCGGGGCGACCGCCTCCGCCAGGCCCTGGCCGAGGGTCGGGTCCCGGTGGTGGCCGGGTTCCAGGGCGTGTCGCAGGGCCGTGACGTCACCACGCTGGGGCGGGGCGGCTCCGACACCACCGCCGTGGCCCTGGCGGCGGCGCTCGGGGCCGAGGCGTGCGAGATCTACACCGACGTGTCGGGGGTCTTCAGCGCCGACCCCCGCATCGTGCCCGAGGCACGCCGCCTGGGGCGGGTGAGCTTCGAGGAGATGCTCGACATCTCCGCCAGCGGCGGGCGCGTGCTCGCCCTGCGCTCGGTGGAGTTCGCCCGCAACCACGGCGTGCCCCTGCACGTCCGTTCCAGCTTCACCTGGGAGCCCGGCACCTGGGTGGTCGAGGAGGATCCGTCCATGGAACAGGCTGTCGTCACCGCCGTCACGCACGACACCTCGGAGGCCAAGGTGACGGTCACCGGTGTCCCCGACCGCCCCGGCATCGCCGCCCGTCTCTTCCGGAGCCTGGCCGACCGGGACGTGAACGTCGACACCATCGTGCAGAACATGTCCCTGCACGGCACCACCGACATCTCCTACACGGTGCCGAGGACCGAGCTGGCCGTGGCCCGGGAGGTCACCGGAGGCCTCGTCCCCGAGATCGGGGCGGGCGAGGTCCTGGCCGACGACGGCATCGCCAAGGTGTCCCTGGTGGGGGCCGGGATGCGCACCCACCCCGGCGTGTCGGCCACCATGTTCGAGGTCCTGGCCGGCGCCGGGATCAACATCGAGATGATCTCGACCTCCTCGATCCGCATCTCGTGCGTGGTGCGGGCCGAGCGCGTGGAGGAGGCGGTGCGCCTGCTGCACGGGGCCTTCGGCCTCTCGGCACCCTGAGACCCGGCGGTAGGCTGCTGTCCATGCGGGTGGCCGTGGTGGGGGCGACGGGGCAGGTGGGATCGGTCATGCGGGCCGTCCTGGCCGAGCGGTCCTTCCCCGCCGACGAGGTGCGCTTCCTGGCCTCGGCCCGCTCGCGTGGCACCACCCTGCCCTGGGGGGGTGGGGAGATCGTCGTCGAGGTGGCCGAGGAGGCCGACTACGCCGGGGTGGACGTCGCCCTGGTCTCGGCCGGGGCCCAGGCGTCGCGCCGGCTCTCGCCCCGCATCGCCGCCGCCGGCGCCGTGGTGGTCGACAACTCGTCGGCCTGGCGCATGGACCCCGAGGTCCCCCTGGTCGTCCCCGAGGTGAACGCCGACGCCCTGGAGCGCATCCCCAAGGGCATCGTGGCCAACCCCAACTGCACCACCATGGTGGTCATGCCGGTCCTGGGCCCGTTGCACCGCGCCGCCGGCCTGCGGCGCCTGGTGATCTCCACCTACCAGGCGGTGTCGGGGGCCGGCCTGGCCGGAGCCCGCGAGCTCGAGGAGCAGCTCGTGAAGACGGTGGCGGCGGCGCCCGCCCTCACCTTCGACGGCGGGGCGGTGCAGTACCCGGCGCCCTCGGTCTTCGCCGGGCCCGTGGCCCACAACGTCCTGCCCCTGGCCGGGCGCATGGTGGAGGACGGCAGCGGGGAGACCAACGAGGAGCAGAAGCTGCGCGACGAGACCCGCAAGATCCTCGGCATCCCCGACCTCCCGGTGTCGGGGACCTGCGTGCGGGTGCCCGTGTTCACCGGCCACAGCCTGTCGATCAACGCCGAGTTCGACCGGGAGCTCACCCCGGACCGGGCCGAGGAGATCCTGGCCGGGTCCCCGGGCGTGGCCCTGGCCGAGGTGCCCACCCCCCTGGCCGCCGCCGGCGGGGACGTGGCCCTGGTGGGGAGGGTGCGGCGCGACCCCACCGTGCCCCACGGCCTGGCCCTGTTCGTGTCGGGTGACAACCTGCGCAAGGGGGCGGCCCTCAACGCCGTGCAGATCGCCGAGGCCCTCCTGGCCCGGCGCCGCGCCTGACCGCCCCGCTGCCCGCCGGGCGGCCCGAGCCTCAGGCCCAGCCCCTGGCCGTCAGGGCCGAGATGCGGCGGGCCAGGTTGACGGCGTGGTCGCCGAAGCGCTCGTAGAAGCGGGCCACCAGGGCGGCCTCGATGGCCACGGGCAGGGCCATGGACCCGCTGGCGATCTCGGCCGTGAGGGCCACGTGGAGCTCGTCGAGCTCGTCGTCGAGGGCCTCGATGTCCTCGGCCACCTCGGGCTGGCGGTCGGCGTAGGCGTCGGCCGTGGCCCGCCACATGTCGGAGGCCACCTCGCCCATCTGTTCCACCAGGCCCCGGGCCCGGGGCGAGAGCTCCATCCCCAGGCCCCGCACGGCCCGCCGTGACACGTGCTCGGCCAGGTCCCCGCTGCGCTCGAGCTCGGGCAGCATGCGGAGCACGGCCACCAGGTAGCGCAACTCGTCGGGGCCGGTGGCCCGCTGGGCCAGCTGGGCCTGGGCCAGCTGCTCGACCTCGCGGTACAGGGTGTCGATGGTCTCGTCGCTCTCGGCCAGGACCCGGGCCGCCTCGCGGTCGCCCGCCAGCAACGAGTGGGTGGCCCCGGCCACGCCCTCGCCCACCAGGGCGAAGAGCTTGATGATCTCCCGGTCGATGCGACCCACGGCCTCGGTGACCTCGTCGCCGTGGTCGATGGGCACCACCACGCGCTTCACCACCCCGGTCACGGTACTCCCCGGACCGCGGGGGCGACAGCGCCGGGGCCCGGTGTCGTGGCTCCCACCTCAGGCCGAGGTCGCCCCGGGTGGCGCCGCGTCCTGTGATCCACCCCCCGCCCCGCTCCCGTCGGGTGCTGCCGGTGCCGCTGCCGGTTCGGGTGCCGCTGCCGGTTCGGGTGCCGCTGCCGGTGGCGGTGCGGCTGCCGGTGCCTTCGTGCTGCGGCCGGTGCCTGTGGTGCCGCCCCGTTTCCCCCCTCGCCGGCGCGCCGCCGGCTGGGCCGCCGCCGCCGGCCCGGTGCCGGGGTCGTCGGGCGGGGCGTGGGCCTCGTCCTCGGACTCGGCGTCGACGTCGGCCACGATGAGGCGCGGTCCGGAGGGCCAGTCGAGGTAGCGCCAGAACCAATTGATGAGGACCACGGCGCGGTTGCGGAACCCCACCAGGTACACGAGGTGGAGCCCCAGCCACGCCAGCCATCCCAGGGTGCCGCGCAGGAGGGGCCCCCGGCGCAGCTGGGCCACGGCGGCGTGGCGGCCGATGGTGGCCATGAGCCCCTTGTCGTGGTACCGGAACGCCGTGGTGGGCAGGCCCTGGCGGCGGCGCCCGATCTGCTCGGCGGCGTGGCGGCCCGACTGGATGGCGACCTGGGCCACCTGGGGGGTGGGGTCGGTCCGCCCCGGCCCCCAGGGCACGGCGCCGGCGTCGCCCGCCACGAAGACCTCGGGATGGCCCGGCAGGGACAGATCGGGCTCGAGCAGGACCCGGCCCCCCCGGCCGCGCCGGCCGGCCAGGCCGGCGGCCAGGGTGCCGTCGACGGTCACCCCCCCCGCCCACACCACCACGGTGGCCGGGAGCCAGGTGCCGTCGGCCAGCCGCACCCCCCGGTCGGTGACCTCGGCCACCGGCGTCTCCAGGCGGACGTCGACCCCCCGGGACTGCAGGGTGGCCTGGGCGTAGCTGCCCGCCTCGGGCCTGAAGCCGCCGAGGAGGCGGTCGCCCGCCTCGAGGAGGTGCACGCGGGTGCGCTCCGGGTCGATGCGCAGGCGGTCGCGCCGGACGGAGAGGTCCAGCAGCTCGACCAGGGCGCCCGAGGTCTCCACCCCCGTGGCGCCGCCGCCCACGACCACGAAGGAGGGGGCGCCGCCGTCGAAGTCCTCGGGGCGGGCGTCGGCCGCCTCCAGGCAGCCCAGCACCCGATTGCGGACCCGGCGGGCGTCGGCCAGCGTGTAGAGGGGGAGGGCGTGGCGCACCGCCCCGGGGACGCCGAAGTAGCCCGTGGTGGCGCCCGTGGCCACCACCAGGGCGTCGTAGGGAATGGTGGCGCCGTCCTCCAGGACCAGGGTGCGGGCCTCGAGGTCGACCGAGGCCACCTGGCCGTGACGGAACACCACGTTGTGCTCCCGGCCGAAGATGGTGCGCACCGGGTAGGCCACGTCGGCGGGCTCGAGGCCGGCCGTGGCCACCTGGTAGAGCAGGGGTTGGAAGGTGTGGAAGTTGTGGTGGTCGACGATGGTGACGGCCACGGGCTGGCGGGCCAGGTGGCGCACGGCGTTGAGCCCGGCGAACCCGGCGCCCACCACCACCACGCGCTCGGGGCCGCCGACCCCATCGGCGGAGGGGTCCGACGGCACCGGGCCGCCGGGCTCGAGCGGGACCGGGGTCATTGCGCCACCAGCGACCGGGCGGCGCCGGCGATGTCGTCGACCTGGGGGAGGATGGCCTCCTCCAGGGTGGGCTCGTAACCCACGAAGGTGTCCAGGGCCGCCACCCGCCCCACCGGCGCGTCCAGGGCCCAGAAGCAGTGCTCGCCCACCCAGGCCGCCACCTCGGCCCCGAACCCCGCCGTGAGGGTGTCCTCGTGCACCACCAGGAGCCGACCGGTGCGCTGCACCGAGTCGGCCACCAGGTCGTGGTCCCAGGGGACGATGGTGCGGAGGTCGACGACCTCGACCTCGCACCCCTCGGCGGCGAGCTGCTCCGCTGCCACCAGTGACTTCTGCACCGTGGCCCCCCACGTCACCACGCTCAGGTGGCGGCCGGGGCGCACCACGGCGCCGTGGCCGAAGGGGAGCACCCACGACGGCGGGGGCAGGGGGTCGGCGGCGTAGCGCTGGCGGTAGAGGTGCTTGTGCTCGAGGAAGAGGACGGGGTCCTCCCCGGCGAAGGCGGCCCGGAGGAGCCCGGCGGCGTCCCGGGCCCGGGAGGGGAAGGCGATGACGAGGCCCGGGATGTGGGCGAAGATCGACTCGCCGCTCTGGGAGTGCCAGATGGCCCCGCCCGTGAGGTAGCCGCCGATGGCCACCCGCACCACCAGGGGACAGGTGAAGGCGCCGTTGGAGCGCCACCGGGTGGTGGCCGCCTCGCTGCGCAGCTGCTGCATGGCGGGCCAGATGTAGTCGAAGAACTGGATCTCGGGGCAGGGACGCAGACCCCGCACGGCCTGGCCGATCCCACGCCCTACGATGTTGGACTCGGCCAGGGGCGTGTTGTAGCAACGGGCCGAGCCGAAGCGCCGCTGCAGGCCGCGGGTCACGCCGAAGACACCGCCCTTGCCCTCGACGTGGTCGAGCACCTCGTCCCCGGCGTCGGCCACGTCCTCGCCGAAGACCCGGATGCGCTCGTCCGCCGCCATGAGCTCGGCCAGGGTGAGGCGGATGGCATCGGCCATGACGACCGGCGCCGGGTCGGGGGGCAGGGGATCGGGATCGGGCGGGGCCAGGGGGGGCAGGCGCACCACGTGGTCGGTGACGGTGGCGGGATCGGGGCGGGGGGCGCCCAGGGCCTCGTCGGCCGCCTCGGCGGCGACGGCGCGGGCCTCGTCCCGCAGCGCCGCGGCCTCCTCCTCGGTGAGCACGCCGGCGGTGATGAGATCGTGCTCGAAGACGTCGAGGGGATCGTGGGCCGCCTCCTCGGCCAGCTCGGCCGCATCGCGGTACTTGGCCTGGGAGTCGGCCGACGAGTGCGAGTAGGGCCGGGTGACACGGGCATGGATCAGACCGGGACCCTCACCGGCCCGGACCCTGGCCACGGCCCGCCCCCCCCGGGTGCGGCAGGCGGCGTAGTCCCACCCGTCCACCCGGGTCACGGCCAGGCCCCGGAAGCCCCGTACCAATTCGCCCACCGGCGCCGGCGACTGGTCCTCGGCCCGCACCGAGATGGCGTACCCGTTGTCGGCCACCACGAACAGCACCGGGAGGTGGAGCCGGCAGGCGGTGTTGAGGCTCTCCCAGAACTCGCCCTCGGACGTGGCGCCCTCGCCCAGCGAGACGTACGTGACCTCGTCCCCGTGGGCCCGGCACCCCGGGACGTCGGGGTGGCGGGCGATGTAGCGCCCCGCCTCGGCGCAGCCCACGGCGGGGAGGCACTGGCTGCCGGTGGGGCTGGACTGGGTGACGATGTTGCGGGTGGCGTCGCCCCAGTGGCACGGCATCTGGCGGCCGCCCGAGGCCGGGTCGAGGGCCGACCCCACCGCCTCCAGCATGATGGCGAGGGGGGTCACCCCCAGTCCGAGCACCAGGGCCCGGTCCCGGTAGTAGGGGAAGAACCAGTCGTAGGCGGGTCGCAGGGAGCGGGCCAGCGCCAGGAGGAGCACCTCGTGGCCCGCCCCCGAGATCTGGAAGAAGACGCGGCTCTGCTTCTGGAGGAGGATCTCGCGGTCGTCGAGGGCGCGCGACAGGCACGCCGTGCGGAAGTCGGCCACGAGCTCCTCGGCGGCGAAGGCCCGCACGCCGCCCCGGGCGTGGCCGTTGCGGCTGCTCGGCGTGGTGGTGCCGCCACCGGTGGGACCACCGGCCGCCGCCCTGGCACCCCGTGCCGTCGCGCTCTTGCGCACCGTCGTCGACGCTACCGCCTCGGGCGTGGTTCGAGGCGCCCCCGTCCACGGTCCCCGGCGCTGTCACACCCCGACGGTACGGTGGCCGCGTGCGCCCTGTCCGGAGGGATCTCGGGTGATCGTCGCCCTGGTCGTGGGCCTGATGGTGGGGGCGGCGGTCGGTGCCGTGGTCGCCGCCGCGCTGGGAGCGGCCCGGGCCGCCGCCCGCCGGGAGGAGGAACGGGCCCGCCACGCCGCCGACCTGGGGGAGACCCGGGCCGAGGTGGCGTCGCTGCGGGTCTCGCTCGAGCACGAGCGCGACCGCGCCCGCCACGTCCTGGCCGCATCGGAGGAGGCCGAGGCCAGGCTGGCCGGCCGGGTGGCGGAGCTGTCGCGCCAGGCCCTGGAGCACAACACCTCGCAATTCATGGAACTGGCCGACGCCAAGTGGGCCCAGACCCAGCAGGCGGCGCGCGGCGACCTCGACGCCCGCACCCGGGCCATCGAGGAGGTCCTCACCCCGCTGCGCGACCAGCTCCGGCGCTACGAGGACGGCCTGCGCCGCCTCGAGCTCGACCGCCAGGGCGCCTACGCCCGCCTCGACGAGCAGGTCAAGGCCCTGGGCGACTCCCACCAGCGCCTGCACGCCGAGACGCGCAACCTGGTCACCGCCCTGCGGGCCCCGGCCACCCGGGGACGGTGGGGCGAGCTCCAGCTCCGGCGGGTGGTGGAGATGGCGGGGATGCTCGAGCACTGCGACTTCGAGGAGCAGGTGACGGCCCAGACGGCGGAGGGCCGGTCCCGTCCCGACATGGTGGTCCACCTGGCCGGCGCCCGGCGGGTGGTGGTCGACGCCAAGGTGCCGCTGCAGGCCTTCCTCGACGCCAACGAGGCCGACGACGACGACACGCGGCGCGCCCACCTCAAGTCCCACGCCCGGCAGCTCCGGGCCCACGTCGACGCCCTGGCCAAGAAGGCGTACTGGCAGGACCTCGAGGACACCCCGGGCTTCGTGGTGGCCTTCATCCCGGGTGACCCCCTCCTGGCCGCGGCGCTGGAGCACGACCCGTCCCTCCTCGAGCACGCCGTGTCCAACCACGTCCTGCTGGCCACCCCCACCAACCTCATCGCCCTGTTGCACACCGTGGCCCGGGGATGGCAGCAGGAGGCCCTGGCCAGCAACGCCCGCCAGGTCCAGCAGCTGGGGCGCGAGCTCTACAAGCGTCTGGCCACCTTCGGCGAGCACCTGGCCCGGGCCGGCCGCCAGCTCGGCGGCGCCGTCGACGCCTACAACAAGGCGGTGGGCTCGCTCGAGCGCACCGTGCTGCCCCAGGCTCGCCGCTTCCAGGACCTCGGCGTGGTGGGCGGGTCGGACAAGGAGCTGCCCGAGCTCGAGCGCGTCGACGCCGTGGCACGTGACCTGCAGGCCGCCGAGCTGACCACCCTGCGCGCCGTGGGCGAGCCCAGCCCCGAGCGCCTGGAGCTCATCGAGGGATCGGGCACGGGACGCGCCGACGACCACCGGGGGCGGCCCGGGGCGACCGCCACCTGAGTCGCTCCCCGCACCTCACCCCGGATCGGGGACGGCGCCGCCCTCCTCCGGCGTCTCGTGCCCGTCCACCAGGCGCCGGCGCCGTTCCTCGAAGGCCACCACCAGCTCCTCCCACGCCGCCGCCTCCGCCGCCACCTCGGGCCCGGGCGTCCCCCCGCCGCCGCGTCCCCCCGCCGCCCCGGTCGGCCCGCTCTCCCGGGCCGGGTCGGGATCGGGGTCGAGCCGGCGCCACAGCCCGGGATGCCCGGCCGTCAGGTCGTGCAGGCGGGCGGCCAGGGGCGGGGGGAGCACCCGCCCGGGGCGGGGCTGGCGGTGGTGCAGGGCCACCACCACGTGGTCCCGCCCCCTGGCCACCGCCGTGAGCCACCGCCGGGCCCGGGCCTCGCCCTCGGCCCGGCGCCGCGCCTCGGCCGCATCGGCGTAGTGGGCCGAGGCCACCACGTGGTTGAGCCGGAGCTCCACCTGGTCGTGGCGCCACAGGGCGGGGGGGAGGTCCCGGTCGGGGCGCGGTTCGCCCCCGCCGCCCCCTGCCACCACCACCACGGCGAACTCGCGCCCCCACCCGGCCGCCACGGTGAGGACCCGCACGGCGTCGTCGTCGGGCTCGAGCGAGGGCAGGGGCGTGGCCCGGGCCGCCCGGACGTGGGCGTCGGCCCAGGCCAGGAAGGCGCGCAGGGTCCCGCTCCCGGCGTCGTCGAAGCCCCGGGCCTGGTCCTCGAGCCACCCCAGCCGGTGCCAGCGGTCACGGGGATGCGGTTCGGCCAGGGCCAGGGCCCGGGCGTGCAGGCCGGCCACCGCCTCGGCCACGAGTTGGGACGGTTCGGCCCAGGCCCGGCGGGCATGGAGCCCGGCCACCAGGGCCAGGGCCTCGGCCACGGGATGCCCGGCCCCGTCCCCGGGAACGGGGGCCAGTGGATCCCAGCTCCCCCCGGCGCCTCGCCACGTCACCAGGTCGTCGTCGCCGCACCCCGAGCCGGCCAGGCGCAGCGCCGCCACCACGGCCACGGCGTCGCCGGGGTCGTCGGCCGCCCGCAGCAGGGTCAGCACGTCGCCGACCTCCTCGCTGCGCCACAGCAGGGCCCCGTCCTCGAGGCGGTGGGGGACCTCGTGGTACCGCAGGGCGTCCGCCAGGGCGGGCCAGGCCCCGGGGTCGGGGAGGAGCACCGCCACGTCGCCCCAGCGGCAGGGGCGCACCGTGCCGTCGTCGGAGTCGAGGACGTCCCAGCCCCGGTTCACCGCCGCCGCCACGGCCCGGGCCACCTCGTCGACCTCGGCCCGGGCCGTCTCCGACACGCCGCCGCGCACCGGCCCCCCCAGGACCGTCACGGCCGGGGCGGTCACCGCTGCGGGCCGCCCCGGGGTGGCCGTGCTCCGGGCCCGCCGGGGGGGAGGCGCCGGGGCGGGGGCGGCCCCGGCCGGGGTCACGCCCTCGAGCACGAGCTGCTCGGCCCCGCTCCCCGTCCCGGGTGTGCTCCCCGCCGCCGGGCCACGCGTCCGGGCCGGGGGCGCCCCCGCCCCCAGGGCGGGACGGGCCGCCCTGGGTGTGGCCGGCGCCGTCCCGGCCGGGACGGCGCCCAGGCCGGCCGCCATGGCGTCGACGAAGGCCACGATGCCCGGCACCGACCGCCGGTTGGGGTGGGGCCCCGTCGCCGTCACCGGCCCACCCCGTCCCCGGTGGGCCCCCACCAGGCCGAGCACGGCGCCGAGCACGGCGCGCTCCAGCGCGGTGGGCTCCCCCAGGTCGTCCACCACGACCACGGCGAAGCGGTCCCGGAGCCAGTCCCCCACCTCGGGCAGGTGCAGGAGGCGCCGGGCCAGGACCAGGACGTCGAGGGCGCCCAGGCGCCCCTCGGCCCGGCGGGCGTTGGCGGTGGCCAGCACGTGGCCGCGCAGGGCCGCCCCCAGGCCGGCCGCCACGGCCCGGCCCGCCCCCGTGAGCGCCTCGACCCGCGCCGTCTGGGCGGCGGCACAGGCGGCCCGCACCTCGTCGGCCCGGCCCTGCCACTTCTCCTGTTGGCCATAGGGGCAGGCCAGGTCGGGGAGGTCGAGGAGGGCCCGCAGGGCGCCGGCCTCGTCGTCGTGGGCCAGGCGGTGCCGGGCCGGCTCCACCACGGCCTCGAGGTGGAGGGCCAGGCGGTCGAGGCGGTCGCCGCACGCCCCGCCCCGGGCCAGGGCCTCCTCCAGCGGGCCCAGCACGGCGTGGCGCCAGGCCAGGTCCCGGCCGGCCGCCTCCTCGACCGGGTCGAGAGGGAGGGCGCCCGCCCCCTCCAGGCGGTCGAGCCCCTCGTACAGGGCGTCGGCCAGGTCCCGCAGCCCGGCCTCGTCCACGTCGAGGGCCAGGGCCCGCACCATGAGGTCGTGGTGGGCGGGGTCGGTGAGGAGGACCGACAGGAATCGGTCCAGGCGCCGGTGACGGTCGTCCCGGTCGGCCACGGGGTCGAGGAGGGCGACGCAGGGGGGCAGGCCGGCGGCGTCGGTGTGGGCGGCCACCACCACGGTGGCCACATCGGTCACCGTGCCCACCGTCATGTCGAGGAGGTCGCCCTCCACCACGGTCCGCACCTGCCCGGGGCGCGCCCCGCCCGGGCCCGGGTCGCCGTCCAGCGCCTCGAGTACCCGGCGCCGCAGGGCGTGGGCGGCGCCCGGGCCGGTGGTGACGACGGCGATCTCCCCCGGCGCCACCCGGCCCCGGGCCAGGAGGGCCGCCACCTCGGCCACCACGGCCGTGGACCTCCCCGTGCCGACGGCGGTGACGGCCTCGCCGTCGGCCGGGCTCAGCACGGCCCGAGGTCCCCGGAGGGGCGGTGGTCCCCGGCCCCGGCCGGCGGGGGGGCCACGGTGGCGCCGGCGAAGGAGGCCAGGACCACGGCCACGGCATCGTCCCCCCCTGCCGTGGGCGGCCCGGCCCCCGCCCCGTCGGGCTCCGGGTCCTCCCCCTCCTCGGCCGGGACGGCCGCCCCGGCCAGGGAGCGCAGGGCGGCCAGTTGGGGGGCGCCGCGCTTGCGGGCCCACGACAGCTGGCGGTCGGCCGGGCACAGGCGGTCGAGGTCGCAGTGGCGGCAGGCGGTGAACTGGCGGTCCTCGGGGCGGTCCGAGGGGGCTCCGGGGAAGGTCCCGGCCTCGATGACCCCGGCCAGGGCGTCGAGGACCTCGACGAAGCGGGCCTGGACGTCGGGGGTCAGGGTGAGCTCGAAGGAGGGGGCGACGCGACGGTCCGAGAGCAGCCAGTAGCGCGCCGTCACCGGCCCGTCCCCCCCGAAGCGCTCCCGGGCGGCCAGGGCGTACACCGGGAGCTGGAGCAGGCGCCCCCCCGCCACCGGGTCGCGGCGCATGGCGCTCAAGCCGTACTGGCGGCCGGTCTTGTAGTCCGACACCACCAGGCCCCCGCTGGGGGCGCGTTCGACCCGGTCGGCCCGCCCGTGGAAGTGGAGCACCCGGCCCGGGCCCAGGACCACGGGCACGGCCGGGCCGGCGTGCTCACCGCCCCCGCCGAAGGCCAGCTCGGCGGCCAGGGGCGTGCCCTCGCCCTCCTCGGCCTGGAACCGTTCGAGCTCGCGCCGCACGGCCGCCTTCTCCAGGGCCCACACCAGGGCCGGCCCCACCGCCCCGGCCTGTTCGGCCTCCTCCAGGCGGGCGTGGGCCAGGCGGCCCAGCAGCTCGGGGGAGCGGGGGGCGCCCTCCAGGCGGGCCAGGAGGTAGTCCTCCAGCACGGCGTGCACGAGCGAGCCCCGCCGGGCCGGCGCCATGCGCCACGACCCGGTCACGGTCTCGGGGGCGGCGACACCGAGGGCCCGGTCCAGCAGGTAGCGCCGGGGGCAGCGGGCCAGGGTCTCGAGCCGGGTGGGGGACACCTCGACCCCGGGGGCGAAGGGCGACAGGGCCCCGGCCCCCACGGCGCCGTCGAAGCGGGTGAAGGCGTCGCCGTGGCGGGCCCGCACGGCCTCGATGCCGCGGGCCAGTCGGCCCCGGGGACGGCCCCCGGGCACCACCAGGGGGGGCCAGTGGGCCAGGTCGTGGCCCTGGTCCACCCAGCGGGCCATGGCCTGGAGCTCGAGCTCGGGACGGGAGCGGGTGGGGGCCCGCTGGGCCAGGGCGTCGGCGAAGGAGGCGACCGCGCGCCACCGCGTGCCGGTGTCGGTCCAGGCCCGCAGGTGCCGGGTGGGCCGGTCCCCGGCCCCGGTGCGGGGATCGGTGCGGGGGCAGGTGGCGGTGCGTCGCCCCCCGGCGTCGGCCAGGGCGGCGGCCACGTCGTCGAGGATCTCGGCCCGCCGGGCCGCCCGGGTGCGCAGTCCCCCCGAGACGTCGACCCGCCGGGCCTCCTCGGGGAGGAGGCCGTCCCCGTCCACCCGGGCCAGGGTGGTGTCGTCCGTCCCCACCACGACCACGTCCTCGAAGGCCATGCCCCGGGCCCATCCCACCGGCGCCACGGTCACCGCCCCGCCCCCGGCCCCGTCGGCCCCGCACCCCTCCCACGGGGTGGTCGACAGGACGTGCCCCAGGACGAGGAGCACCCCGGCCACGTCGGCCGGCCCGGCCACGGGGTCGAGACCGGCCAGCCCGGCCAGGGCGGCCCGCACCCGGGCCGCCCCGTCGCGCTCGGGGTCCGGCCACGGTGCCGTCCCCGGCCCGTGGCCGGACCCGGGGTCGACGTAGCGCTCGAAGAGGGTCAGGACCCAGGCGGCGTGGGCCGACCACGTCGTCTCCCGGGGGGGTGCCGACGCCCGGACCAGGCCGTCCACGAAGCGGCTCAGGGCGGTGGCCGCCGCCGCCTCCTCCTCGTCGCCGCGGCGTCGGGCCTCGTCGGCCCACCGGCCCAGGCGCTGGTGCCACTGCACCGCCCCCCCGGCCACCCCGGCCCGCCCGGCCAGGGCCTCCCACCGGGCCGCCGGTGCCGGGGGTCCGCCGGGGGAGACCGCCACCGGCGCCGCCGCCAGCCAGGCCGCCACCCCGGCCCGGCTCCAGGCCGCGTCGGCGGCCAGACCCAGCAGGCCCAGCACCCCCCGGCCGGCGGCGCAGCGGTCCAGGCGGCGCAGCTCGGGGGCGGCGACGGGGATGCCGGTGCGGGCCAGCTCGGCGGCCAGGGCCCGGCCGTAGGCGGGGGCGGGGGGGTGGAGGACGGCCTGGCGGCCGGGAGCCACCCCCCGTTCGAGGGAGAGGACCACGGCCCGGGCCGCGGCCCGGGCCTCCTCGGACGGGTCGGCGCAGATGCGCACCTCGGTCACGGTGGGGCGGGGGGACCCCGTGAGGGCGGGCCCGGGTCCCGGGGACCGGGACACCAGGGCCTCCACCAGGCGGCGGGTGGCGGGGGGCGGGGACCCGGCGTCGAGCACCACCAGGCGCCCGAGATCGGGGACCGCCCCCACCGCCAACGCCTCCTGGGCCGCCACCGTGACGGCCAGGGGGTCGGCCAGGCCTCCCGCCCCGAGGCGGGCGCCGACGGCCAGGGCGAGGCGGGCCAGCTCGCCCGTCCTCCCCGGGCGCCGGGCCAGGGCCTCCACCACCGCGGGGGGGCACCGGCGCAGCTCGGCCACGGCCCGGTGCAGCTCGCCCAGGCCGGCGCGGGAGCCCGCCAGCCGGGCCGCCCACCCCCCCCACGCCCGGGCCTCGGCCCGGAGGGCGGCGGCGTCGGCCCCGGCCCCGGCGACGCCGAGGCCGGCGTCGGTCAGGGGACCCTGTGCCACCCGGGCCACCAGATCGCCGACCCCGATGCCGGCCACGGCGGTGGGGAGCGGGCCCCCCGGAGCCCGGCGCCGTTCCACCTCGGCCCCGAGGCGCCGGGCGGCGTCGGCCCCGGGCAGCACCACCGTGACCGGGTCGTCGCCGTGGGCGCTGTCCAGGACGGCCCCCAACCGCGCCCCGATGGACAGGGGGGCGCGGGTCATCACCGGCATGCTACGGCCGGGGTGCGTCGGGACCGCCCGGGAGCGGGGTCAGCGCTGGGGCGGGATGGGGGCGGCGGCGGGGAGGCGGTCCCCCCGCAGGCGCCACCAGATGGAGAAGGTGTCGCGCAGCATCTCGACCACCACCCGGCGCGAGACGGTGCTGGTGAAGCGCCGCCCGATGGTCACGGGGGCCTCGACCAGGTCGCGGTAGCCGAGGCGCTGGGCGATGACCAGCATCTCCAGGTCGAAGGCGTAGCCCTCCTCGGTCATGCGGGGGAGCACCTCGGCCAGGACCTCGCGCCGCACCAGCTTGATGCCGGCCTGGGTGTCGCGCACGTCGAGGTGGAACAGCAGGCGCACCAGCTGCTGGTAGCCCCAGGAGTAGAGGCGCCGGGCCGGGGGGTAGACGACGTCGGAGTCGGGGTGGCGCTTGCTGCCCAGCACCACGTCGGGGTGGGAGCGCTGCACCACCCCCAGGAAGGTGGCCAGGAGCTCGGGGGGGACGTCGCCGTCGGCGTCGATGAACCCCAGGTACCGGCCCCGGCCCCGGGCCAGGCCGGCCCGCACGGCGCTGCCCTTGCCGGCGTGGGGCAGCGCCACCCGCACCACCACGTCGGGGTGCAGGCCCTCGAGCGAGGCCTCGCTCCCGTCCGTCGACCCGTCCGAGACGGCCACCACCTCGAAGGAGACGCCGGCGTCGCGCAGGACGTCGACGGCCCGCTCCACCGTGGTGCGCAGGACCGGGCCGGGGTTGTAGTAGGGGACCACCACCGTCAGGTCGAGCACGGGGTCGGGGAGGGTGGGGGCGCTCACGACGGCCGTGGAGGCGGAGGATCCGGCGCCAGCGGCGCCGTCACGCCATTGCCCCCCGGCACCGTCTCGCGCCATGGCCCCCCCTCCCGTGCCAGCGCATCCCTACCCCGCTCCGCCCGATCTCAGCCGAGCACCCCCATGGTACCGAGGGCCCCGCCCGTGCAGGGCGCGTCGACCTGGTCCTTTTCCGCCCCGGCCGCCCCGGGGAGCGCCTGCCCGGGGCCCCCGGCTGTGCCATCCTCCCAGGGACGTCCCAGTGTTTTCCCAGCCGCCTGGGGGATCCTGGGCGGCGCGCCGGGGCGGCGGAGGGCCGGCCGGATGCCAGGGACGAGGACAAGGAGGTGGCACGGGTGAGGATCCTCGTGCTGGGGGCTGACGGCTACCTGGGGTGGCCGACGGCGTTGCATCTGTCGCGTCGGGGCCACGAGGTCGGCGTGGTCGACAACTTCTGCCGGCGGGGCTACGACTACGAGATGGGGGTGGACAGCCTCGTCCCCATCGCCCACCTCCAGCGCCGGGTGCGGGTGTGGGAGCAGGTCTCGGGCCTGTCCCTCGCCACCTACGTGGGGGACCTCACCGACCACACCTTCGTCCAGCACATGGTGGAGGAGTTCTCCCCCGAGGCCATCGTCCACTTCGCCGAGCAGCGCAGCGCCCCCTACTCCATGATCGACCGGGCCCACTGCGTCTACACCCAGGTCAACAACGTGGTGGGCACGTTGAACGTCCTCTACGCCATCGCCGAGCACGACCCCTCCATCCACCTGGTGAAGCTCGGGACCATGGGGGAGTACGGCACCCCCAACATCGACATCGAAGAGGGCTTCATCGAGATCACCCACAAGGGCCGCACCGACCTCCTGCCCTATCCCAAGCAGCCCGGGAGCTACTACCACCTGTCCAAGGTCCACGACAGCCACAACATCGCCTTCGCCTGTCGCATCTGGGGCCTGCGCTCCACCGACCTCAACCAGGGCGTGGTCTACGGCCAGGAGACCGACGAGACCACCATGCACCCCGAGCTCGCCACCCGCTTCGACTACGACGCCGTGTTCGGGACCGTGCTCAACCGCTTCTGCGTCCAGGCCGTGGTGGGCCACCCCCTCACCGTCTACGGCAAGGGGGGCCAGACCAGGGGCATGCTCGACATCAGAGACACCCTGGCCTGCGTGGAGCTGGCCCTCCTGCACCCCGCGGCCGAGGGCGAGTTCCGGGTCTTCAACCAGTTCACCGAGTCCTTCTCGGTCATGCAGATGGCCCAGATGGTGGCCGAGGCCTACCCCGGTGAGGCCGTCATCGAGCACGTCACCGACCCCAGGGTGGAGAAAGAGGAGCACTACTAC
>DATJOV010000125.1:0-2964 GCA_035506735.1 Acidimicrobiales bacterium
GGTGGTGCTCGGCCCCACGGGGCGGAACTTCGCGGCCGGGATGTCGGGCGGCATCGCCTATGTCCATGACCCGGCCCGGGACTTCGCCGAGCGGGTCAACTTCGAGATGGTGGACCTCGAGCCCCTCGACGAGGACGACCGACGGTGGCTGGTGGAGGTCATCACCCGCCACCGTGACGAGACGGGATCGGCCGTCGCCACCCGGGTTCTGGCCGCCGGTGGGGCCGGTCTCGGTGACTTCGTCAAGGTCATGCCCCGCGACTACCGCCGGGTGCTCGAGGCCACCCAGCGGGCCGTGGCCGAGGGCGTGTCGGTGGACGAGGCGGTCATGGCCGCCGCCCACGGCTAGGCGGGCCCGGTGGGCAAGCCGACGGGCTTCGTCGAGTTCGGGCGCAAGCTGCCGGGGCGCCGGCCCGTGGCCGTGCGGCTGCGGGACTGGCGCGAGGTGTACGAGGCCTTCCCCGAGGACGAGGCCCGCCGCCAAGGGGCTCGCTGCATGGACTGCGGCATCCCCTTCTGCCACGAGGGGTGTCCCCTCGGGAACCTCATCCCGGAGTGGAACGACCTCGTCTACCGGGGGGACTGGTTCGACGCCCTCGAGCGCCTGCACGCCACCAACAACTTCCCGGAGTTCACCGGGCGGCTGTGCCCGGCGCCGTGCGAGGGAGCGTGCGTGCTCGGCATCAACGCCGAGCCGGTGACGATCGAGCGCATCGAGTACGAGATCGCCGAGCGGGGATGGGCCGAGGGCTGGACCACGCCCCAGGTCCCCGAGGCCCGCACGGGCCGGTCGGTGGCGGTGGTGGGCTCGGGGCCGGCCGGCCTGGCCTGCGCCCAGCAGCTGGCCCGCGCCGGTCACCGGGTGGTGGTGTTCGAACGGGCCGAGCGCCCCGGGGGGCTGCTGCGCTACGGCATCCCCGAGTTCAAGATGCAGAAGGCGGTGCTCGACCGGCGCCTGGCCCAGCTCCGGGCCGAAGGGGTCGAGTTCCGGTGCGCCACCGCCGTGGGCCTCGCTCCCGCCGCCTCCCCCGCCCCCGGCGGCAACGGCTCCGCCGGGGGCGGGCCCGAGCCCGGTGAGCAACGCCATCCCGGGGGGGCGTGCGCCCCCGAGGTGTCGGTGGTGTCGGCCCGGTCGGTGGTGGCCGAATTCGACGCCGTGGTGCTGGCGGGCGGGGCCACCTTGCCCCGCGACCTCCCCGTGCCGGGGCGCC
Source organism: Acidimicrobiales bacterium (assembly GCA_035506735.1). Lineage (GTDB taxonomy): Bacteria > Actinomycetota > Acidimicrobiia > Acidimicrobiales > UBA8190 > DATJOV01. The sequence goes on from DATJOV010000125.1 coordinate 1,212, forward strand.
ACCTCGACGGGATCCACCTGGCCATGGACTACCTGAAGCCGTCCAACCTGGTGCGCGAGGGGGCGCTGGCGTCGTCGCCCATCTCGGCCGAGGGCAAGCACGTGGTGATCATCGGGGGCGGTGACACCGGGGCCGACTGCCTCGGCACCGCCCACCGCCAGGGGGCCCGCTCGGTGCATCAGCTCGAGATCCTGCCCCGCCCTCCCGACGGCCGGCCCGACGACAATCCCTGGCCCACGTGGCCGCTCATCTTCCGCACCTCCTCGGCGCACGAGGAGGGCGGCGAGCGGGTCTACGCCGTGACCACGTCGGCCTTCGTCGACGCCGGCGACGGCTCGGTGGGTGCACTGCGGGGGGGCGAGGTCGAGATGCGCAGCGAGGGGGGACGCACCACGTTCGAGCCCGTGCCCGGCACCGAGTTCGAGCTCTCCTGCGAGCTCGTGCTGTTGGCCATGGGCTTCCTCGGGGCCGAGCGCCGGGGCGTGGTGGGCGAGCTCTCCCTCGAGCTCGACGACCGGGGCGCCGTGGCCTGTGACGACGAGTGGCGCACCAACCGGCCCGGTGTGTTCGTGTGCGGCGACATGACCCGGGGCCAGAGCCTCATCGTGTGGGCCATCGCCGAAGGGCGCTCGTGCGCGGCCAGCGTGGACCGCTTCCTGTCGGGGGACAGCGCCCTCCCGGCACCGCTCGTGCCCGGCCAGCTGGCGCTGCGCTGAGGCCGGGGGCCGGTCCGGCACCCGGCCGGATTCAGGCCGGACGCCCCCCGTTGGTGAACACGGCTTCCTTCCCGTTGTCCTTGGTGCCGTTGTCCTTGGCCTCGTCCTTGGCGGCGGGGGCGTCGGGAGCGGCGCTGAGCGGCACGGGCTGACCGGGAGGGGCCGGGGCCGCCGCCGGGGCCGCCGCCTCGGCGCCCGGGGGGGCGTCGGGGGCGACACCCTCGGGCGATCCGGCCAGGTACTTCTGCAGCCGCGACAGCTCGGCGACGACGTTGGCCCGTCGACTGGTGAGCTCCTCGATGTTGCGTTGCAGGGCGGCGATCTCCTGGCGGGCCTGGTCCATGGTCCGCTCGGCCTCGGCCTTGGCGGCCTGCACCGCCTGGGCCCGCGCTTCTTTGGCCTCGCGGTGGGCGACTTCGGCCCGCTTGCGGGTCTGGGCCGCGCTGTCCTCGGCCGAGGTGATCACCTCGGCCGCCCGCCGTTCGGCGTCGGCGACGCGCTTGGCCGCCTTGTCCTCGGCGTCGGCGACGCGCTTGGCCGCCTTGTCCTCGGCGTCGGCCAGCCACTTGGCCGCCTTGTCCTCGGCCTCGGCCAGGCGCTTGGTCGCCTTGTCCTCGGCGTCGGCGGTGCGGTGGAGGGCGTGCTCCTCGGCCTCGGCCACACGGGTGGCGGCGGCGCTGTCGGCCTCGGCCAACTTCTTGGCCGCGTCGGACTCGGCGTCCTTGCGGGCTTCCTCGCCCGCCTCCAGGGCGGCCCGCAGGATCTGGGTGACCCGCTCGCCCACGGCCGCAGTGGCGGCCTTGACGGCGTCCTCGGCCCGGGCCTCGGAGTCCACCAGCCACTCGTGGAGACGGGTGACGTACTCGTCCACCGCCTCGCGCCGATACCCCCGGAATCCCGTGTCGAACTGCTGGGGGGCCTCCCCGTCGTGGCTCCGCATCGCTCTGCTCCCGGTCGTGGTGTGTGGAGTGAGCGGTTATCTCGCATCGTGTTCGCGCCACCTCAGGACGCGGCCAACGGTGCGTCAACTTCAGCCC
>DATJOV010000126.1:0-6254 GCA_035506735.1 Acidimicrobiales bacterium
GGTGCCGGGACGGCTCCGGTCCATGCGCATGTCGAGCGGGGCGTCGTGGCGGTAGGAGAAGCCGCGCTCTGCCCGGTCGAACTGGGGCGAGCTCACACCGAGGTCGAACAGCACCCCGCTGGCCGTGCCCGGGACCACCCCGTCGGTCGCGGCGATCTCCACCATGGCGTCGAAGCGGGCGTGGTGGATGCGGGCACGCGCCCCGAAGGGGGCGAGGATCCGGCCCGCCGCCGCCACGGCATCCTCGTCGGCGTCGAGGGCGACCACCTCCAGGTCGGGGCGGCTGGTCAGGATGGCGGCGCTGTGGCCGCCGGCGCCGGCCGTGGCGTCGATGACGACGCCCGCCGGCACGGTGCCGAAGAGCGCCACCACCTCCTCCACCATCACCGGCTCGTGGGCGTACACCTGGGGCATCCGCAGCCCCTCGACTGGCGGGATGCCGTCGGGAGGGTTGCTCCTGCGACTCGGTTGGAAGCGGGCGGAGGAGGAGTCTTCCACCGAACCAGCCGAGGGGCTGCGCATGCTCCTGGTGTGTCTGCCGGCGTCGTGCCGGGTCGTCGAATGGCCTTGTCTCGTCCTCCCCTGTCCCCCGCCGGCGACCCTCAGTCGTCGGCACCCTCCGTCAGCCGTTGCTCCTCGGGACCGACCTTCTCGTCCCAGCGCGCCGGGTTCCACAGCTCCACCCGGTCGATGGCACCCACGACGATCACGTCGCTCTCGAGCCCGGCGTACTGGCGCATCTTCGCCGGCACCATCATCCGGCCCTGCCTGTCGATCTCCGACTCCTGGCTCCCCGACGCCCAGAAGCGGGCCATGTTGCGGTCCGCCCTGCGGGTCGAGGCCCGCACCTGCATCTCCTCCATCTGCTGCTCGAAGGCCTCGGGCGTCCACAGCGCCAGACAGCCGTCGAGGAACTGCGAGAGGTATCCCCCATGTTCGAACGAGGGCCGGAACTTCGAGGGCAGGATCACCCGCCCCTTGGTATCGAGCGCATGCTCGTACGTCCCGAAGAACCGTGCTGCCACCGAATCGAGCTCCCACGCCGCTCCCCCCGCACGTCCAGCGGGATCCCCTCCCCTTTACACCACTTCGCGCCACTTTAACCCCCTTCTCTCCACGGGTCAATGCTCCCCCCACTTCCCTCCCCGAACGGGCGCAGGCGGGCGCCATGACGGCGCCCGGGGGAAACCGGGCCGGAGGGGACCGCGCCGGTTCGGACCGGAACGGCAGGCGGGACCGGGGGCGGTCACGGGGCCACCTCGTCGTCGGCGATCGTCCCGGCGTCGCGGGCCGGCCCCACGGCGGGGGCACGGCACGGTGTCGCTGTGCCGGTGTCGCTGTGCCGGTGTCGCTGTGCCGGTGTCGCTGTGCCGGTGTCGCTGTGCCGGTGTCGCTGTGCCGGTGTCGCTGTGCCGGTGTCGCTGTGCCGGTATCGCTGTGCCGGTGTCGCTGTGCCGGTGTGACGCGGCCGGGCGTGACGATGCCGGTGTCCCGCGGCCGGGTGTGACGGCGTCCGGTCCGTTGCGGACGCGGTGATCAGTCGGGCGCCGCCCTCCCGGTGGAGCGCGTCCCGGACCCCGGACCGTTCGTCACGGCAGCGCCCGCACGACGGCGTCGAGGACGGCGTCGTCGTCGATGCCGGCGCCGGAGCCCGAAGGGCGAAGGTCGTCCAGCCCGACGGCCAGCGTGCCGAGAGCCTCGAGCTCGTCGTCGCTGGGCGGCCGGGCCAGCAGGGCGCCGAGGGTGCCGGGTTCCCACCGGCGCAGGGCCATGGTGGACAGGCGGGCACCATGACGGGTCCGCCGTTGCGCCACGCCCACGACCTTGGCCCCGCCCACCGTCACCTCGCCCGGCCCCAGCCCGGCGAAGCACAGCACGCCGGCCCACCCGGCGCCGTCGGCACGCCCAGTGTGGACGAGGGCACCCGGCACGCCGAGCTCCTCCAGGGCGCGGCCCCACGCCCGGCCCACCCATGCCGAGGCGGCGATGACGTCGTCGTCCCACAGGGGGTCGGGGCGCGGCAGCCACAGGTCCACCCAGACCTGGGCCCCGGGGGCCACGAGCACCGCCCCGCCCCCGGATCCCCGCCGGACCGCGTGCACACCGGCCTCCTCCAGGCGCCGGGGGTCGAGCACCTCGGGTCGCTGGGTGGAGCCGAGCACCACGGCCTCGTCGGTCACGGCGCACTGGGCCACGATCCGCCTCCGGCGGCGGTCCTCGGGGGGCCAGGGCCCGTGCAGGACGGCGGCGGGGGCGCACCGTCGCTCCCGCTCCCACTCCCCCGGGCCGGGGGCGCTCACGCCGTGAGGGACTGCTCGCCCAGATAGGGCGCCCATTCGTCACGGGCGCCGCCGCTCATGGCCAGCAACCAGATGCGCTGCCTCGGAGCGGCAGGCGGGGTGCGCAGCACCAGGCCCACCTCGTGGGGCAGGCGGTCCTCCTTGCGGGTGTTGCAGCGGCGGCAGGCGGCGACCACGTTGTCCCAGGCGTGCAGTCCACCCCGGCTGCGGGGCACGACGTGGTCGATGCTCTCGGCCGCCGACCCGCAGTACTGGCAACGGTGGCTGTCGCGGGCGAAGACCGTGCGGCGGTTCACGGCCACGGTCCGGTCGTGGGGCACCCGGACGTAGCGGGCAAGCCGGACCACGGACGGCTCCGGGAAAGCGGCACGCTCGGCGTGGAAGACCCGCTCGGTGGCGTGGACCAGCTCCGCCTTGGTGGCGAGGACGAGCAGCAGGGCACGGCGCGTCGAGACCAGGCCGAGAGCCTCGAAGGTGGCGTTGAGCACCAGGGCTCGGCCCGTTCCCCTGGGTCCGGCGTCCCTGCCCTGCATCACCGAGGAGGCTACTCGGGGCGGGACGGCCGGCCCCGCCACGAGGGCCGGCCCGGCGCCGGGCCACTCACTGGCGACGCCACCGGCGCATGGCCCCGCACCACGAGACGAACGACGCCACGTCGTGGCCGCTCGGGACGTGCTCGCCCTCGCCCCCGTAGGCGGTCTGCATGCGGAAACGCCACAGCGCCGCGTCGGGGAGGGGCAGGGGGGGCCAGCGCCGCCACCACCGGGGCCGGGCCATCCGTCGCGCCTGGGCCACGGCGCTCGGCCACAACCACGGGCGCCGGGCCACGGCCACCACCACGGCGGCCACGGCGCCGGCACCGGGCCCGGGGTCGGTGCGATGCGAACCAGCGATGGCGTCGGTCACGGCGCCGCCACCGTATCGCCCAGGGCGCGCCACCCCACGGCGCCGGCGCCGACCACGGGGCCGTCGGGCCCGAGGGCGCCGGGGACGATGCGGGCTCCGGCGCTGAACGACAAGCGGGCGCGCTCGGTGAGCTCCTGGTTGGCGGCGGCGAAGAAGGGGGGGCCGAAGCCGAGGGCCACCGACCCCGCCACCACGGCCAGGTCGAGGTCGAGGAGGCTGACCACCGAGGCCACGGCCCGGCCCACCAGCCGCCCCGTGCGGGCCACCACCTCGGGCGGCGCCTCGGCCGGCGGCCCCCCCGTCACGGCGGCGATGGCGATGCCCGAGGCCTCGGCTTCGAGACAGCCCCGCGCCCCGCACCCGCAGCGGCGTCCCTCGGGCTCCACGATGACGTGGCCGATGTGGCCGGCGTTGCCCGTGGCCCCCTGGAGGAGGCGGCCTCCCGAGACGATGCCCCCGCCCACGCCGGTGGAGACCACCATGGCCAGGTAGTCGGCCCTCCCCTGCGCCGCGCCCCGCCACCCCTCGGCCAGGGCCAGGGCCTTGGCGTCGTTGTCGAGGGCCACCCCCAGTCCGGTCAGCGCCTCGAGCCGGTCCCGGAGCGGGAAGCGGCGCCAGGCGGGGATGTTGAGCGGCGACACCGTGCCCGGCCCCAGGTCCATGGGGCCCCCGCACCCCACCCCGCACACCACCACGGCATCGACCCCCGCCCCGGCGGCGCCCTCGAGGAGGTCCCCCACCAGGGGCACCACGGCGCCGAAGACGGTCTCGGGATCGTCACCGCCCGGGGTGGGGACGCGGCCGCGGGCCAGCACCACCCCCGACCGGGACACGAGGCCCGCGGCCAGCTTGGTGCCTCCGATGTCGATGGCCAGGCACGCCTCCATGGATGGCGCGCACCCTACCGCCGCGGCGAGAAGCCCCCGGGGCCGCCCGACCGGGGACTACGTGTTGCGGCGGCGGAAGCGGTCCCGCACCCAGGTGCGGGCGCCGCCCACCATGTGGCCCACGCCGTCACGGCGCAGCGACCGGCCGAGGTCCTCGAGCCCGGCCTTGCCCATCCGGCGCAGGTTGGTCCAGAAGGTGACGAGGGCCCCGAACATGATGAGCACGCCCAGGAAGCCGAGCACCACGTTGGAGGTGAAGGTGTAGAGCATCACACCCAACCCGACCACGAAGCCCACCACTGACCACTTGACGTAGCGCCCCGAGTAGCGGTAGACGGTCTCGCTCCGCACGCGGTCCGCCCAGGCGGGGTCGTCCTTGTACAGCGCCTGCTCCAACTCGTGGAGCACGCGCTGCTCGTGCTCGGACAGTGGCACGCTCACCCCCTTCCGGCCGCGTGCTCGACGTGGCGTGCGCCCCACAATCTTAGGCACGCCCCGGAGGTCTGACAACGCCGCGGGGGCGGACTCCTGGCCTCCCCCGATCACCCCCACACACGGAGAAGCCCAGGTCACGGCGCCTGCACCCCGTGCACGGCACCCGACCGGGGGTCGGCGCGCTCAGGCCCGGCCGCCGGGGCGGTGGCCGGACCCGTCGTCGGCGGCCGGTCCCCACTGGGTGTCGCCCCGCCGTTTCACGGCCAGTCCGGCCTCCCCCATCAGGGCGGCACTGCCCACCGAGTCGTGCCCGTAGCGGGCCCGGATCCCCGTCACCGCCGCCTCCACCTCGTGCCAGGCCTCGGCCCGCTCCTCGGGCGCGTCCCCCTCCGGCCCGCCCCCCCCGGCGCTGGGCACCGCACCACCGGGGCCTCCCGTGTCCTCGAACGACAGCTGGCGCCCGGTCCCGCCGGCCGGGACCAGACCCGACACCGACACCCCGAGCAGCCGCACCCCGGGCGAGGTGTCCAGCGCCTCGAGCAGTGCCCCGGCCACGGCGGCGATGGGCCGGGGGGCGTCGACCGGGGCGTCCAGGCTGTGGGAGCGGGTCACGGTGGTGCGGTCCCCGTAGCGGACCTTGAGGGTGACGGTCCTCCCCGCCAGGCCGGCCCGACCGAGGCGCTCGGCCACCCCGTCGGCCATCCGCACCAGGTGGTGGTGGAGGGCGGCGTGGCGGTGGAGGTCGGTGGCGAAGGTCTCTTCGTGGCCCACCGACTTGGCCTCCCGGTTGGGCTGCACCGGACGGGGGTCCTCGCCCCGGGACAGGGCGGCCAGATGGCGGCCGTTGGCCTCGCCCAGCACCCGGCACAGGGTGGGCACGGGGATGGCGGCCAGGTCTCCCACGGTGTGGACCCCGAGGTCGTGCAGGCGGCCGCCCGTGGCCGGGCCCACCCCCCACATGGCCCGCACCGGCAGGGGGTGGAGGAAGTCCAGCTCGTCCCGGGGGGCCACCGCCACCACGCCCGGCCCGGGGCGGGGGCCGTCCGGGCCGGGGACGGGCTTGGCGGCGCGCGACGCCAGCTTGGCCACGAACTTGGTGCGGGCCACGCCCACGGCGCAGTCGAGGCCCAGGTCGGCCCGCACCGACGCCCGCACCAGGCCGGCCACCTCGAGCGCCGGGCCGAGCAGGCGGCGCACCCCGGCCACGTCGAGGAAGGCCTCGTCGAGCCCGATGCCCTCCACCACCGGGGTGACCCGGTGCAGCAGGGCGTGGAACTGCTCGCTCACCTCGGCATAGCGCCCGAAGCGCCCCGACAGGAACACGGCCTGGGGACAGCGCCGCCGGGCCTCCACCGAGGGCATGGCGGAGCGCACGCCGAAGGCCCGGGCCTCGTAGGTGCACGAGGCCACCACGCCCCGGGTCCCGGTCCCCCCCACGATGACGGGGAGCCCGGCCAGGGAGGGATCGTCGAGGACCTCCACCGAGGCGAAGAAGGCGTCGAGGTCCACGTGCAGCACCGTGCACCGGTCCAGCTCGGGCCGGGCCGTCGTCCCGGTCGTCACGGCGCGTCCCGGAGCGGCCCTCAGCCCAGATCCACCGATCCGGGGCTGGACAACTGATGCGGACCGCTCGGTGAGCCGTCGACGACCCGGCTGACGGCGGGCGACCGGCGCCGGGGCGTGAGATGTCAGGAGGTTGGCGGTGATGGAGCTGGCCGCCCCCCTG
>DATJOV010000127.1:0-4315 GCA_035506735.1 Acidimicrobiales bacterium
ATCCCCTGGCGGCCATGAGCCCCCGTCCTCCTCGGCGGCGTCGCGTCTTGTCGTTGGGCGCCCCCTGGAAGCACCTCGCTGGGCCACCGGGTATCGAGCCGCACCCGGTGGGAAAATCACAGCGTTGTCATTCGACGATAGCAGCCCCGTCCGACACTCACAGATAGGTGCCGGGGCGTGCCGGCAGCCCCTCCTGGTTCCCCGCCCCGGGGGGGAGCCCCCGCTGGCGCATCTCCTCGAGCTGGGCCCGGGCCGCCATCTGCTGGGCCAGCAGGGTGGCCAGGATCCCGTGGAAGAGGCCCTCGAGCCAGCCCACCAGCTGGGCCTGGGCCACCCGCAGCTCCGCCTCCGAGGGCACGGCGGCCTCGTCGAAGGGGAGCGCCATGCGGTCCAACTCGGCCGCCAGGTCCGGGCTCAGGGCCTCCGCCAGCTCCCGCACCGACTGCTCGTAGATCTCCCGCAGCCGGGTGCGGCTGGGCTCGTCCAGGCTGGCCGAGCGGACCTCCTCGAGGAGCTGCTTGACCATGGAGCCGATGCGCATGACCTTGGCAGGCTGCTCCACCGACTCGGTGGGGGGCTTCTCCTCCTCGGGGCCGGCGCCGGCGCCGGGGATGACGAGCCCCGAGGGGCGCTCGCCCGGCTGCAGCACCACGGTCTCGACGGGCATCCCGGGGTCGTCACGGTCCTGGTCCACAGCGCCGATCCTTGCAAAGGGCGCCCCGTCCGCCAAGCCCGCCCCGTGGGGGGCGGCTCCGTCAGCCGGGAGCGGCCCAGCCCAGCAGGGGGACCTGCACCTCTGCCGCCGTGAGCGACCCGTGGCGCCCGCACAGGCGGCTCTCCCCCGTGTCGGCCGGGTCGAGGAAGGCCACCGGGGCGTGGGCCACCAGGGCCACGTCCCCCAGCCGCCGGGCCACGTGCTCGGGCAGGGGGCCGCCGAACCACCCCTCGGCCACCATCTCGTGGCGGGTGCGCACCCACGCCTCGTCCCCGTGGGCGGCCCGGGCCACCGCCGCCACGTCCTCGACCGCCCCGGCCCGGGCGTGCAGCCACCGGAAGCGGCCCTCCCCCGACACCAGCTCCACCATGGGGAACAGGGCGGGATCGAGCATGCGGGTGGCCGGGCCCACCTCGACCTGGCCGTGGTCGGAGGTCAGCGCCAGCGCCGCCCCGGGCGGCAGGACGCCGAGCAGGTCGCCCACCAGGCGGTCGGCGCCCACCAGCTCCTGGCGGTAGAAGTCGCCCAGGCCGTGCTCGTGGGCCACCTTGTCGAGCCCGTCGTAGTAGGCGTACACCACCGGTTCGCCCGCCTCGAGCAGCCGCCGCACCTGCACCACCAGCGACGATGCCACGGACCACCCCACGTGGCGGACCCCCCCGAGGTGGGCGGCGCTGAAGCCGGTGGCGGCGAACTCCGAGCGCGTCACGGCCGGGACGGCGAGACCCCCGAAGGGGGCCAGGGGCTGGAAGACGGGTGGGCGGATGGTGCGGCGCACGTCGCCGTCCCCGGTGCGCCACCGCAGCACGTTGAGCACCGCCCCCGCCCCCCCGTCGGGCCCGTCCACCCGCACGCGGTACCCCACCACGCCGTGGACGGCGGGGGGGGTCCCCGTGGTGAGCGAGGTCAGCGCCGTGGCCGTGGTGGTGGGTGCCACCGAGTGGATGGGGCCCCCCGCCCCGCCCGCCAGGGTGGGGGCCACGGCGGCGTTGGCCCGGAGCTGGTGCCAGCCCAGGCCGTCCAGCAACAGCAGCACCACCTGGCGCGCCCCGGCCAGGGGGGACGGGACCCACGGGGCGGCGCCGGCGTCGACGGGCCAGGGCACGCCCGTGGACGCCGTGCGGGACGGCTCCATGGCGTCGAGGAGGGCCGGGACCACCGAGGAGAGGCAGGCCCCGCCGTAGTCGGGGACGACCGGTGCCGGCGAGGGGGCCGGGCCCGGCCCTCCCGCCGCATCGCCGTCGTCCACCGCTGCGTCGCCCACCGGCGCACTGTACCCACCCCGGGCGCGCCCCCACCCCTCCCGGGCGCCCGCCCCCGGGGCGGACCACAGGAGCCGACAGGTCACGCCTGTAGCATCGAGGTGTGAAGGTCTCGACGCGGGGTGACTACGCGTGCCGGGCCCTGCTCTCGCTGGCGCTCCACGCCGACACCCAGGGCCCCACCTCGGTGCGCGACATCGCCGAGCGCACCGGCCTGCCCCAGCCCTACCTGGAGCAGATCCTCCTGGCCCTCAAGGGCGCCGGCCTGGTGCGGTCCAAGCGGGGGGTGGGCGGCGGCTACGTCATCGCCCGCGCCCCGGGCGAGATCACCCTGGGCCAGATCGTGAGCGCCGTGGACGGGCCCATCGTGGCCGGCGACTTCGGTCGCCCCCACGAGAACGGGGCGTGCGAGCACGAGGGCCAGTGCGTCCTGCTGGCGGTGTGGTCCGACGTGGGGGAGCACATGCGCGAGCACCTCGACTCCTTCACCCTGGCCGACATGGTGGGGCGGGCCCGGGGCGCCCCCGCCCCGGCCCGGGCCCTGCACTGACGCCCCCGCCCCGCCCGGCCCGGCCCCTCACACCGGCGGGTGGTCGGCGACGTCGTTCCAGCACCGCACGGCGGCCTGGGCCCGCTCGTACCCGAGGACGCTGAGCGACCCGGCGTCGAGCATGAGCACCGCCCCGAACCCGGGGTCCCTCCCCGTCCAGCACGCCCCCAGGACCCGCAGCAGGTGGCCGTGGGCGAAGGCGAGGACGTCCCCGGGGGCGGCGCGCGCCGTGGCGATGACCCGCTCGGCCCGCCCGGCCACGTCGGCGAGGTCCTCGCCCCCCGGGGCCCCGTCCCGCCACAGCGACCACCCCGGTCGCTCGGCCAGGATCTCCTCGGTGGTGCGGCCCTCGTACGCCCCGTAGTCCCACTCCCGCAGGTCGTCGGTGGTCTCGGCCACGTCCCCGAACCCGGCCAGGGCGCACGTCTGGCGGGCCCTGGCCATGGGGCTCGTGAGCACCAGGGCGAACCGGGCGCCCCGGAGGCGCCGCCCCACGGCCTCGGCCTGGCGTACCCCCAGCTCCACCAGGGGCAGGTCGGTGCGGCCCGTGTGGCGTCCGGCCAGGCTCCACGCCGTGGCCCCGTGGCGCACCACCACCAGCCGGGCCGGGCCGGGCCCGGCGCCGGTCTCGTCGGGGGGGCCAGCCGGACCGGGGGCGCTGGGCACGCCCTCAGCGCACCACGGCCCCCCCGGGGCCGCAACTCGGTCCGGGGGGAGCGGCACCCCGGTCCGGGGGGAAAGGCCCCCTGGTGCAGGAATGCCGGGCACCACACCGCTGTTGTTCGTGGTGAGCGGCACAACGGAAGGAACCATGGCGAACTCCCCCGGCACCACCGACGGCATCAGGCTCTTCCTCGACGACCTCGACCACTACCCCCTGCCCGACCACGACCAGCAGGTCGAGCTGGCCAAGCGGGTGGCGGCGGGCGACGACGAGGCCCGCCGGCAGATGATCGCCGCCAACCTCCGCCTCGTGGTCCACTGGGCCCGGCGCTACCAGGACCGCGGCGTGGACTTCGGCGACCTCGTCCAGGAGGGCACGTTCGGCCTCATGCGGGCCGTCGACAAGTTCGACTGGCAGCGCGGCTTCCGTTTCTCGACCTACGCCACGTGGTGGATCCGCCAGGCCCTGCAGCGGGCCGTGCAGCAGCACGGCAACACCATCCGGGTCCCCATGGAGGTGGCCGAGCAGGCCCAGCGGGCGGACCGCGTCACCTGGGAGCTCGCCACCGACCTCCAGCGCGATCCCACCGCCGAGGAGGTGGCCGAGGCCAGCGGCGTCGACCCCGACACCCTCGAGCACCTCCAGGGCGTGGCCCGGGTGGTGGCCAGCCTGGACCAGCCCGCCGGTTCGGACGGGTCCACGGCCCTGGGCGACCTGGTGGGGGCGGACGAGCACACCTTCGAGGACGACGTCGAGCGCCAGATGGTGCTGGACCGGGTACGCCACGCCGTGGACGCCCTGGACCAGCTCGAGCGGGACGTGGTCCGCATCCGCTACGGGCTCGACGGGGGTTCGCCCACCTCGCTCCAGGCCACGGCGTCGCGCCTCGGCATCGGCGTGCGTCGGGCCCGGCAGGCCGAGGCCCGGGCCCTGCAGCAGCTGGCCACCGTGCCCGAGGTGGAAGCCGCCCACCAGGCCGCCTGAGCCCAGATCCACCGATCCGGGGCTGGACAACTGATGCGGACCGCTCGGTGAGCCGTCGACGACCCGGCTGACGGCGGGCGACCGGCGCCGGGGCGTGAGATGTCAGGAGGTTGGCGGTGATGGAGCTGGCCGCCCCCCTG
>DATJOV010000128.1:0-5142 GCA_035506735.1 Acidimicrobiales bacterium
ATCGAGCCCCCAGCGCCGGTCCTTCCCCGACGAGCCCCCCATGCTCATCGACCCCGCCAAGCGCTACACCGCCACCATGGTCACCTCGCACGGCACCATGACCTTCGCCCTCGACCCCCTGGCGGCGCCGAGGACGGTGAACAGCTTCGTCTTCCTGGCCCGCTACCACTACTTCGACGGGATCGTCTTCCACCGCGTCATCCCCGGCTTCGTGCTCCAGGGGGGCGACCCCACCGGCACGGGGCGGGGCGGACCGGGCTACGAGTTCGCCGACGAGCTGCCGCCCCCGGGGCGCTACCAGGTGGGGTCCCTGGCGATGGCCAACGCCGGGCCCGACACCAACGGGAGCCAGTTCTTCGTGATCTCGGGCCCCGACGGGGTCCGGCTGCCCCCCCAGTACTCGCTCTTCGGCTCCATGGTGGCCGGGCAGGACACGGTGGCCGCCATCGACGCCCTGGGCAGCCGCTCGGGGAAGCCGAGCGAGCGGGTGGTCATCGAGTCGGTGACCGTCACCGAGGCGGACTGAGCGGGGCGGGCCCGCACGCCCCGGAGGCTGGTCAGCGGGGCAGGGCCTCGAAGCCGGCGGCCCGGCCGCTCACGAAGACCTGCACCGCCCCCTCACCCGCCTGGCGCCAGGCGCCGTCGGGGTCCCGGATCAGGGCGGTGCGCTCGGGCACGCCCACCACGGGGAGCCCGGGGGCGGCCAGGGCGATGGAGCGGTGGACCTTCTCGGCGCTCTCGTGACCGAAGTGGGGGATCACGGCCAGCTGCTCGACCATGCCCAGCCCCACGGTGAGGGCCCCGCCCCGGGGGTCGACCATGGGATCGGTGAGGACCATGGCGCCGGCCGATGAGCCCGCCACCACGGCCCCGCCCCGCCACGCCGCCAGGATGGCCTCCCACACGGCCGAGGACTTGAGCACCGAGCGCAGGTGCATGGGCGAGCCCCCGCCCAGGTAGAGGAAGCGGGCCGCCCGCACCTGTTCGGCCAGGAGCGGGTCCTGGGCGTCGGCCCGCCCCAGCACCATGAGCCCCCGGGCCCGGCCCCCCAGGCCCTCGAACCAGGCCACGGCGTTCTCCACCGCCTTCTCGGGGTGCACGTAGGCGGCGGCGGTGGGGAGGACCAGCACCTCGGCCGCCGACCCTCCGCCCGCGGCGGCCAGGAGCTCGGCGTCGAAGGCCTCGCACCCCGGCGTCCACTCCCCGCCCCCCACGAGGGCCAGCGGTCCGCATCGCCCGGGGCTGCTCACGGCGGCCAACTGTAGGGGGTGGCGCCACCCCGGCCGGCGGAGCCGGGGACAGGGGGACCGGGGCCGTGCCTAGGCTGCGGGCCCGTGCAGGGTCTCTCCCGCGGTGGCGGTCGCTCCCGCGGCGGCGGGTCCCGCGCCCACTACGAGGGCAAGGTGGCCATCGTGACCGGGGCCGCCTCGGGCATCGGGCGGGCGCTGGCCGCCGCCCTGGTGCGACGGGGCGCCACCGTGGTCCTGGCCGACGTGGACGGGGCGGGGGCCGCGGCCGCCGCCGTCGCCCTGGGGGCGGGCCCGCCCGGGCGGGCCGCCGGGGTGGGCCTCGACGTGCGCGACGCCGAGGCCGTGACCGAGCTGGTGGAGCGCACCGCCGCCGACCACGGCCACCTCGACATCCTGTGCAACAACGCCGGGGTGGGGGTGGGCGGGCCGGTCCTCGAGCTCGGCCTCGAGCACTGGCAGCGGGTCATCGACGTCAACCTGCGCGGCGTCGTCCACGGCGTGGCGGCCGCCTATCCCGTCATGGTCCGCCAGGGCCGGGGCCACATCGTGAACACGGCCTCGCTGGCGGGGTTGCTCCCCGCCCCCATGCTCACCCCCTACGGGATGACCAAGCACGCCGTGGTGGGCCTGAGCGTGAGCCTGCGCATGGAGGCCGCCGCCCACGGGGTGCGGGTGAGCGTGGTGTGCCCCGGCGTCATCGACACCCCCCTCCTCGACAAGGGCAACCCCGACGACCTCCCCCCCGTGCCGGGGACGCCCGACGTGCGGGCCATGCTCAGCGCCCTCATCGGGCGGCCCTATCCCGCCGCCGACCTGGCCGAGGACGTCCTGGTGGGGCTGGAGCGCAACCGGCCCCTCATCGTCACCCCCCGCCACGCCCGCACGGCCTGGCGCGTCTACCGGGCCAGCCCCCGCCTGGTCATCGACACCGGGCCCCGGCGCATGCGCCAGCGCCTGGGGCGCCGGGGTCGGGGCCCGGGGTGAGCCGGGGCACCTCCCCCGCCCCGGGAGGGGCGACCCGGCCCTGGGCTTCGGAGGTAACCGGCCGGTAACATGGCGGAATGTCGATCAAGCGAGTGGGAATCGTGGGCTCGGGCATCATGGGCTCGGGCATCGCCGAGACCATGGCGGTCCACGGCATCGAGGTGGTGCTGCGCTCCCGGGCCCAGGCCACGGCGGACGGGATGGTGGCGGGCATGGAGAAGTCCCTGGCCCGCCAGGTCGACAAGGGCAAGCTGGCCGAGGCCGACCGCGACGCCGCCCTGGGCCGGGTGACCCCGGTCTCGGACCTGGGCGAGCTGGCCGGCTGCGACCTCGTCATCGAGTCCGTGGTCGAGGACCTGGGCGTGAAGAAGCACCTCTTCTCCGAGCTCGACCGGATCTGCCCCGACGAGACGGTGCTGGCCACCAACACCTCGACCCTGCCCGTGGTGGAGATGGCCATGGAGACGGGGCGTCCCGACAAGGTTTGCGGCATCCACTTCTTCAACCCCGCCCCGGTCATGAGCCTGGTGGAGGTGGTCCGCCCCATCACCGCCTCCGACGCCACCGTGGCGGTGGCCACCGCCCTGGCCGAGGCGTGCGAGAAGACCCCGGTGGTGGTGAAGGACCAGGCCGGCTTCATCGTGAACGCCCTCCTCTTCCCCTACCTCAACAACGCCGTGCGCCTCCTCGAGAACGGGGTGGCCAGCCGGGACGACATCGACACCGCCATGAAGGGCGGGTGCGGCTTCCCCATGGGGCCCCTGGCCCTCCTGGACCTGGTGGGCCTGGACACGAGCGTGGCCATCCTCGACGCCCTCTACGCGGAGTTCCGCGACCCCAACTACGCCACGGTGCCCCTCCTGCGCCGCATGGTGAGCGCAGAGCTCTTCGGTCGGAAGTCCGGCAAGGGGTTCTACGACTACCGGCGGTGAGGTGAGCGCCGTGACCGGTGCCGGCGGCGGGCGGGACAAGCCCTGGGTGATGCGCACCTACTCGGGTCACACCTCGGCCCGGGCCTCGAACCACCTCTACCGCACCAACCTGGCCAAGGGCCAGACGGGCCTCTCCGTCGCCTTCGACCTGCCCACCCAGACCGGCTACGACCCCGACGCCCCCGAGGCGGCCGGGGAGGTGGGCAAGGTGGGGGTGCCCGTGGTGCACCGCGGGCACATGGACGAGCTCATGGCGGGCATCCCCGTGGGCGAGATGAACACCTCCATGACCATCAACGCCACGGCGGCGTGGCTCCTCGGGCTCTACATCGCCCACGCCGAGGACACCGGGGTCGACCCCCGGGTCCTGCAGGGGACCACCCAGAACGACATCGTGAAGGAGTACCTGTCCCGGGGCACCTACATCTTCCCCCCCGGCCCCAGCCGCCGGCTCATCGTGGACATGATCGCCTACACGGTGCGCCACGTGCCCAGGTGGAACCCCATCAACGTGTGCAGCTACCACCTCCAGGAGGCCGGGGCCACGCCCGTGCAGGAGGTGGCCTACGCCCTGGCCACCGCCATCGGCGTCCTCGACGCCGTGCGCGACTCGGGCAAGGTGGAGCAGGCCGAGCTCCCCGCCGTGGTGGGTCGCATCTCGTTCTTCGTGAACGCCGGCATCCGCTTCGTGGAGGAGACCTGCAAGGTGCGGGCCTTCACCCGGATGTGGGACCGCATCTGCCGGGAGCGCTACGGGGTGGAGGACCCCCGGCTGCGGCGCTTCCGCTACGGGGTCCAGGTCAACTCGCTCGGGCTGACCGAGGCCCAGCCCGAGAACAACGTCCCCCGCATCGTCCTCGAGGCCCTCGGGGTCACCCTGTCGCGCGATGCCCGGGCCCGCGCCATCCAGCTCCCGGCCTGGAACGAGGCCCTGGGCCTGCCCCGTCCCTGGGACCAGCAGTGGTCGCTGCGCATCCAGCAGATCCTGGCCTTCGAGACCGACCTCCTCGAGTACGGCGACATCTTCGAGGGCTCCACCGTCATCGAGGCCACCACGGCCGCCCTGGTGGAGGAGGCCGGCGCCGAGCTCGACGAGGTCCTCGGGCTGGGAGGGGCCTTCGAGGCGGTGGAGGAGCTCAAGCGCCGCCTGGTGCGCAGCCAGTCCGAGCGGGTGCGCCGCATCGAGGCGGGGGAGCTCACCGTGGTGGGGGTGAACGCCTACACGGAGAGCGAGCCCTCGCCCTTCGCCCCGGGCGAGGAGGGGGCGGGCACCGTCCTCAAGGTGGATCCCGCCGCCGAGGCCGAGCTGCGGGCCGAGGTGGCGGCGTGGCGCCGGGACCGTGACGGTGCGGCGGTGGCCCGGGCCCTCGACGACCTGCGCCGGGGGGCCGAGGACGAGGCCGCCAACCTCATGGGCCCCACCATCGCCCTGGCCCACGCCGGGGGCACCACGGGGGAGTGGGCCGACGCCCTGCGCCAGGTCTTCGGCGAGTACCGCGCCCCCACCGGGGTGGGGGGCGGGGTGGGGGGACGGGGCGCCGAGCTGGCCGCCTCCCGGGAGCGGGCCCGGCGCCTGGCCGAGCGGGCCGGCGGCCCGCCCCGGCTGCTCGTGGCCAAGCCCGGCCTCGACGGCCACTCCAACGGGGCCGAGCAGATCGCAGTGGCGGCCCGCGACGCCGGCTTCGAGGTCGTCTACCAGGGCATCCGGCTGACGCCCGCGCAGATCGTGGCGGCCGCGGTCGAGGAGGACGTCGACCTGGTCGGGCTGTCGGTGCTGTCCGGCTCGCACCTGGCCGCCGTGGCGTCGGTGCTGTCCGGCCTGCGCGCCGAGGGCCTCGCCGACCTACCGGTGGTGGTGGGCGGCATCATCCCCCCCGAGGACGCCGAGGTCCTGCGGGCCAAGGGCGTGGCCGCCGTCTACACCCCCAAGGACTTCCAGCTGGGCCGCATCGTGGACGACCTGGTGACCCTGGCCG
>DATJOV010000129.1:0-2148 GCA_035506735.1 Acidimicrobiales bacterium
GGCCGAGGTGCTCGAGCACATCCCCGAGGACGACACGGCCATGTCGGAGCTGTCCCGGGTCCTGCGCCCGGGCGGGACCATGGCCGTGACCGTGCCGCGCTTCGGGCCCGAGGTCGTGAACTGGGCCCTGTCCAACGACTACCACGACGTGCCGGGCGGCCACGTGCGCATCTACCGCCGCTCCACCCTGGTCGAGCGGTTGCGCCGGGCCGGGCTGCGACCCGTCGGCAGCCACCACGCCCACGCCCTGCACTCCCCCTACTGGTGGCTCAAGTGCCTGGTCGGCCCCCGGCGCAACGAGCAGCCCCTGGTCAAGGCCTACCACCGCCTCCTGGTGTGGGACATCACCCGGGCTCCGTGGCTCACCCGTGTGGCGGACCGGGTGCTCAACCCCGTGCTCGGCAAGAGCCTCGTCCTCTACCTGGAGAAGCCCCGATGACCCGGATCGACAGTGTCACCAGGACCGACGACAGCCCCGCCGTCGGCCCGGGCCGCCCCGACGGGGTGACGCCGACCACGCTCGTCGTCCTGCCCGAGGTCCCCGGGGTCCTGTCCGGGGCCGACGTGGTGGCGACGGCGGGGTCCATCGCCGCCGTCCAGCGCCCCGACGGCATGATCCCGTGGTTCGAGGGGGGTCACTGCGACCCCTGGAACCACGTCGAGGCGGCCATGGCCCTGACCGTGGCCGGATTCCACCAGGAGGCCCTGCGCGGCTACCAGTGGCTGGCCGACACCCAGCTCCCCGACGGGTCGTGGTTCAACTACTACCTGGCCGGGAGCGGGGTCAAGGACCCCCGCCTCGACACCAACGTGTGCGCCTACGTGGCCACCGGGGCCTGGCACCACTTCCGGGTCACGGCCGAGCGCACCGTGCTCGAGGCCCTGTGGCCGGTGGTGGACCGGGCGCTCGGGTTCGTCCTGCGCTACCAACGCCAGGACGGCTCGGTGCTGTGGTCGGTGGACCCCGACGGGCGCCGGGGGCGCTACCCCCTCCTCACCGGATCGTCGTCGATCTATCACGCCCTGCGGTGCGGGGTGGCCTGCGCCGAGGCCCTCGGCTACGAGCGCCCCGACTGGGAGCTGGCCGCCGGGCGCCTGGCCCACGCCATCGCCCACACCCCCGAGGTGTTCGAGCCCAAGCACGAGTTCGCCATGGACTGGTACTACCCCGTCCTGGCCGGGGCGCTCGGGGCCGGGGCGGCCGAGGAGCGCATGGACGCCTGGTGGGACACCTTCGTCCTCCCCGGGCGGGGGGTGCGCTGCGTCTCCACCGGGCCCTGGGTGACGGCGGCGGAGACGGCCGAATGCGTGCTCGCCCTCGACGCCATGGGCCGGAGCGACGACGCCCTGGCCCTGCTCACCTGGGCCCAGGCCCACCGGTGCGAGGACGGCTCGTACTGGACGGGGATCGTCTACCCCGAGCGCAGCACCTTCCCCCTGGCCGAGCGCACCACCTACACGGCCGGTGCCATCGTCCTGGCCGCCGACGCCCTGGCGGGCTCCTCGCCCGCGGCCGGGCTGTTCCGGGGCGAGAGCCTGCCCGACGGGCTCGACCTCACCCAGCCCCGCCCGGGGCGCTGAGGGCGCCCACCCGGCGCAGCACCCGGAGGGACCCGCACGCGTCGTCCTCCACGAACCCCCCCGACGCCAGGGCGGCGCAGAACAGCTCGTAGGGAGGGCGCCCCCCCTGGGCGGGATCGGGGAAGACGTCGTGGATGGCGAGGAGGCCACCCTCCACCACGTGCGGCGTCCATCCCCGGTAGTCGGCCCAGGCCGGCTCCTCGCCGTGGCCCCCGTCGATGAAGCACAGGTCGAGGGGGGTGCGCCAGTGCGCCGCCACCACGGGGGACTCGCCCACGATCCCCACCACGCAGTGGCCCAGGCCGGCGTCGTCCACGGTGGCGCGCCAGAAGGGGAGGGTGTCGATGCGGCCGGTGCGGGCGTCCACCACGGACCGGTCGTGGTGCTCCCACCCGGCCTGGTTCTCCTCCGAGCCGTGATGGTGGTCCAGGCTGAACAGCACCGCCCCCGTGGCCTCGGCCGCGGCGCCGAGGTAGACGGTGGACTTGCCGCACCACGCCCCGATCTCGACCATGGTCCCCCCCGCCGGCCCGTGGCGACCGGCGCGCAGCGCCGCCCGGTACAGGG
>DATJOV010000130.1:0-2995 GCA_035506735.1 Acidimicrobiales bacterium
CGGCACCGAGGGCCGCCAGGAGCGCCTCGTCGCGCCCGGGGGTCCCCGGGGGGGTGCTCACCACCCCACCGTGGCCTGGATCTCGTCGGGCAGGCCGGTGATGTCCCCCGCCCCCAGGGTCAGGCACAGGTCGCCCGGCTCGAGCAGGGCGGCCACGTGGGCCCGCAGCTCGGCCCGGCCCGGCACGTAGGTCACGCCGAGCTCGGGATGGGCCCGTTCGACGGCGTCGGCCACCACCCGTCCGCTCACGCCGGGGAGGGGCGCCTCGCCCGCGGCGAAGACGTCGGTCACCACCACCACGTCGGCGCCCACGAAGGCGTCGGCGAAGTCGGGGCCGAGGGCGGCCACCCGGGTGTAGCGATGGGGCTGGAACACCACCACCAGCCGGCCCGGCCCCGTGCTCCGGGCGGCCTCGATCACCGCCGCCACCTCGGTGGGGAGGTGGGCGTAGTCGTCCACGAAGCGCACCCCGCGCCACTCGCCCCGGGCCTCGAAGCGCCGGGCCACCCCGGCGAAACGGGCCAGGGCACGGCGGGCCGCGTCGAAGGGGGCGCCCACCTCCAGGGCCGCCGCCGTGGCCACGGCGGCGTTGGTGGCGATGCGGGCCCCGGTCACGGGCAGGGCCAGGCGCCCGAGCACCTCCCCGTGGACCAGGGAGAAGCTCACCCCCTCGGCCCCGGTCGTCACGTCCTCGAGGCGGTAGTCGGCGTCGGCCGCCACGCCCACCAGGCGGGCCCCGTGGGCCCGGCCCAGGCGGGCCGACCCCGGATCGTCGGCCCCGGCCACGGCCACCGGGGCGCGCCCCACGAAGGTGTCGAACGCCGCCACCAGCGCGTCGACGTCGCCGTAGTGGTCGAGGTGGTCGGGTTCGACGTTGGTGAGGACGGCCACCTCGGGGTCGAGATGGAGGAAGGTGCCGTCGCTCTCGTCGGCCTCCAGCACCAGCCAGTCGCCGCTGTCCCACACGGCGTTGGTGCCGATCTCGTTCACGTCGCCGCCGATGAGGAAGCTCGGGCGCAGTCCGGCCTCCACCAGGATGAGGGCCAGGAGGGAGGTGGTCGTGGTCTTGCCGTGCGTCCCCGACACCGCCACGCACCGCCGGCCCGAGGCGATGGCGGCCAGGACCTCGGCCCGGGTGAGCACGGGCACCCCGGCCCGGCGGGCCTCGGCCACCTCGGGGTTCGAGGGCGGGATGGCGCTCGAGATGGCCACCACGTCGACGCCCGCCACCCGGGCGGCGTCGTGGCCCACGGCGACCGCCACGCCCCCCGCCGCCAGGCGGTCCAGGGCCGGGGAGGGCTTGAGGTCGCTCCCGGTCACGGTGTGGCCCATGGCGGCCAGGACCGAGGCGATGGCGCTCATGCCGGCCCCGCCCGCCCCCACCACGTGGATCCGCCTGGGCCGGGACGGGTCCAGCGACACCGCCGCCCCGGGGGGCGGGCCCTCAGCGGGCACGGGCCCCCGCCGACCACCGGCCCGGCCGGGCCCGGTGGCGCACCAGGTCCACCACCGCCTCCAGGGCGTCGGGGCGCCCCACGGCGGCGGCGGCACCGGCCATGGCGCCGAGCCGTCCCGGGGTGCCCACCAGGGCGTCGAGCTCGGCCGCCAGGCGCTCCCCGCTGCACTCGGGATCGGGGACGAGCACGGCCCCCCCGGCCGCCACCAGCACGGCGGCGTTGGCGGCCTGGTGGTCGCCGGGGGCGCCGGGGAGGGGCACGAGCACGGCCGGCACCCCCACCACGGCCAGCTCGGCCACGGTGTTGGCCCCGGCCCGGGCCACGACCACGTCGGCCGCCTGGTAGAAGAGCGGCATCCGCTCCTCGTAGGGGACCTGGCGGTACCACAGGCGCTCCGGCTCCCCCGTGGGGGCGGGGGCCGGCGGGGCGGCGGCGGCGGCCCACTCGGCGTCGCGCCGCCCCACCACGTGGTAGAGGGCGACGTCGCCCCGGCCGGCGAAGCGGCGGGCCAGGTCGAGGACGGCCTCGTTGAGGCGCCGGGCCCCCAGGGATCCCCCCACCACGGCCACCACGGTGCGACCGCTCGGGAGCCCGAGGGTGCTGCGGGCGGCGGCCCGCTCGACCGGCCCGGGGTGGGCGGCGGCGGCCACGGCCGGGCGCACCGGCACCCCCGTCACCACGGCCCGGGGCAGGGGCGTCCCGGGGTAGCCCACGGCGCAGGCGCTGGCCACCTTGCTCACCAGGCGGTTGGCGGCCCCGGGGACCACGTCCACGTTCACGAGCACCACCGGCACCCGCAGGGCGGCGCCGGCAAGGGCACAGGCCACCGAGGCGTAGCCCCCCATGGCCACCACCACGGCGGGCCGGCGCCGGGCCACCACCACCACCGCCGCCGCCAGGGCGGCCACGAGCGACAGGACGGCCCCCACGTTGGCCAGCACGGCCCGCACGTCGCGGCGGCGCAGCAGGCCACGCCCGGGCAGGAGGGTCACGGGCAGGCCCTCCCCCGCCAGGAGCTGGGCGTCGAGGCCGCGGCGCGACCCCACCAGCTCCACCGCCTCGCCCTCCCCCGCCGGGGCCAGGGCCCGGGCCACGGCCAGGGCCGGGACCAGGTGCCCCCCCGTGCCGCCCCCCGCCACCAACGCCAACCGCCGCCCGCTCACCCGGGCCCTGGTCGGGACGGCGCCACGGCCGAGAGGGGCCGGCTGGGCCGGGGGGAGGGCGGGAGCGTCTCGTGGCCGGCCACGTTCACCAGGATGCCCGCCGCCACCAGGGTGATGACCAGCGACGACCCCCCGAAGGAGACGAAGGGGAGGGGGATGCCGGTCACGGGCAGGACCCCGATCACGGCCCCGATGTTGATGACGGCCTGGGTGGTGATCCAGCACGTGGCGGCCACGGCCAGGAGGCCCCCGAAGCGGTCGGGGGCCCGGCGGGCGGCGCGCAGCCCGTACCAGGCCAGGGCGGCGAAGAGCCCGAGCACGACGAAGGTGCCGAGCAGCCCGCCCTCCTCGCCGATGACGGAGAAGATGAAGTCG
>DATJOV010000131.1:0-3479 GCA_035506735.1 Acidimicrobiales bacterium
AGGGGTGCCCGGGCGGCGTCGGGCCCGTCCACCGGCCCCCCGCCGGCCGTGGCGGCGTCCTCCGCGGTGGGGGCGCCCGTGGTGGGGGCGCCCGTGCTCGGGGTGTCCGTGGTGGGGGCGCCGTCCTCGCCCGCACCGGCATGGTGGGCGGAGGCCACGGCGGCCATGGCGTCGAGGGCCAGGCGCTCGTCCTCGGTGGGCTCGTAGGGCACCCGGCAGTGCTGGCACAGCCGCCGCACCAGGCGTTGCGCCACCACGCACGACAGGGCCGAGGCGACCAGGTAGGGCTCGAGATCCATCTCGAGGAGCCGGGCCGTGGCGGTGGCGGCGTCGTTGGCGTGGAGGGTGGACAGGACGAGGTGCCCCGTGAGGGCGGCCTCGGCCGCCGTCTTGGCGGTGACCGTGTCGCGGATCTCGCCGATCACGATGACGTCGGGGTCCGAACGCAGGATGGAGCGGAGCCCGGCGGCGAAGGTGTAGCCGATGCGCTCGTGCACCTGGGTCTGCTTGATCCCGGCGATGTCGTACTCGACGGGGTCCTCCACCGTGATGACGTTGCGCGACGGTTCGTTGATCTCGCTCAGGATCGAGTAGATGGTGGTCGACTTGCCGCACCCGGTCGGGCCGACGGCCAGGATCAGCCCCCAGGGCAGGGTGTAGGAGCTGCGCAGCCGCTCCAGTGCCTCGGGGTCGAACCCCAGCTTCCCGATGTCGAGGAGCCCCTGGTCGCGGTCGAGGATGCGGAGGGTGAGGGCTTCGCCGTGGACCGTCGGCAAGGTGGCGACGCGGGCGTCGACCGTCCTGCCCCGGGCCGAGAAGGTCATGCGGCCGTCCTGGGGGCGTCGGTGCTCGGCGATGTCCAGGCCGGCCAGGATCTTGAGGCGGTTGACGGTCCCGGCGGGCACGGCCGGGACCAGGTCCACGGCGTCGTGCAGGACGCCGTCGACCCGGATACGGACACGCATGCGGGTGCCGCTCGGCTCGAGATGGACGTCCGAGGCGCGCTTGGCCACGGCCCGCTCGAGGAGGTGCTCGACGAACCCTGCCACCCGGGCATCGGCCTGGGCCTCCTCGCTCTGGGGCCCGGCCGGACCGCCCTCGACGTCGGCTCGGCGCGCCGCCCCGGGGGTGAAGGCCCGGTCCAGGGTGAGGCGCAGGGCCGAGGGGGTCACGATCACCGCGTCGACGGGGGCGCCCGCCACGACCTGGGCGTCGTCGAGGGTGAGGACGTCGGCCGGGTCGGTGACGGCCACCGTGAGCCGGGACCCGTCGAAGCCCACGGGGAGCACGCCCCGGCGCCGGCAGAAGCTCTCGGGCAGGCGGGCTGCAGCCGAGGGTGTGGGCGGCGCCTGGATCAGGTCCCGGAAGGGCAGCTCGAAGATGCCGGCCAGGGCCCGGTAGAGCTCCTCCTCGTCGATGAGGCCGCGCGCCACGAGCAGCTGGCCCAGGGGGTCGCCCGTGCGGCGCTGCTCGGACAGGGCCGAGGCCACGTCGGCCTCCGACAGCAGCCCCCGGGCCAGGAGCCAGTCACCGAGCCGCACCCGTCGCAGCGGGGTCCGCTCGTCGCGCTCGGCCGCCTGGCGGGCGCCACGCCCGGTCTTGGTGCGGGTCACGGCGACGTCCTCCCCCCGCCCCGGCCCCGCCTCACCGGCCCCATCCGGTGTCGGCGGCCTTGCCGGGCCACCATCCCTCGTCGGCCCAGTCGCTGTCGTCCCGGCCCGTGCGCTGGTCGCGGTCGGTGCGGCTGACACGGTGCCAGTCGATGCCCCGCCGGCACTCGGGGCACTGGGGGAAGCGCTCGCCCCGGTGGAGGGCGATCTCCCCGTGGCCACAGCGGCCGGCCCAGACACCCGTCTCCTTGCAGCGCGTGTTGGTGAAGGCCATGGTCCCTCCCTCGTGCGGGCCCCGCCGCGGCCCGGTCGGAGCCGGACCGGCGGCGGACACCGGAGGTCTACCCATGGCATCGACGTCGGCGACCCCCGGGGTGAGGGCGGCGGCGGGGTTGGCCCCGAGTTGTGACCTTGGTCCCACCCCCGGCGAGGGGGTGCCCCGGAGCGGGCCGGGCGAAGGGTCCCGGCCCGGCCGCGTCAGGCCGGCGTCAGGAGGGCTTGGGGGCGGTGTTGGTGAGGAGGGCCCGCATGAAACGCAGCAGGTCGCAGCGGAAGCAGTAGTCGCGGCACCGGTGAGCCATTGGTCTTCCCCCCCTGCAGCCGGGCGCCTCACCCCCCGAGCTCGGCGCACCTGCTGCCTCGGGCACCGTGGCAAACCAGCCTCACCAGGTGCCCTCGTCCCCCACAACAATTGCCCAACGGCGCCGGCCAGGTCAATGGCCGGGCCCCGGTGGGGCCGGCGACGGGGGGAGCGGACCCCGGGGCACCGGCGCCGACCCCGTGGCCTAGTGTCCAGGCCAGGGCGGCCGGGGGGCCCGGGGTGGGGCCCCGCCACCACGAGGGGGAGGTCATGATCCACGGTGAGGGAACCGCCATCGTGCGGGGGGTGACGCCCGACGAGGTGTTCGACTTCGTGCTGGACCCGTCCCAGTACACCAAGGCCGACACCAAGATGATCTGGGTGACCAAGCTGGCCGACCTGCCCCAGGGCATGCTGGCCCGGGAGGACGGCAAGTTCCTGGGCCTGTTCAAGGGGTCGGTCGTCACCCGCTACCACTGGACCCGCCCGACCTCGATCGACGTCACCCTGGAGCACGGGGTGCCCCGCACCCTGCACGCCTGGTTCGAGATCGAGGCCGTGGACGGGGGGACGCGGGTGCGCCACGTCGAGGAGCTCGACATCGGCCACGGCGTGCTGGGCGCCCTCCACGACGCCGTGGCCCGGTCCTGGTTCGCCCGCTCGGTGACGAGCGAGGTGGCCGAGATCGCCCGGCTGCTCGAGGCGGGGGAGCGGGGGCGGGGGCCCGACCACCACGACGCCGGCTGAGCCCCGACGGCGCCGGCCGTGGTCGGGCCGGGCGGCGCTCAGGCCGGGGTGAAGCGGATGTCGAGCGTGCGCAGGTAGGTGTGCAGGCCGGCGTCCTGCACCGGCAGGAGGTGGGCCGGAGCGCCCGAGGCGTTGTGGTGGCTGTGCCACAGGCCCGGGGGGGTGACGAAGACGCCACCGGGCTCCCAGTCGACGCGCACGGGGTCCACGATCGCTCCCGTGGCGTCGACCCCGGTGCCGAGCAGCGAGTAGCACCCCTCCCGGCAGTCCACGATGAGGTCGACGGCGACGCTCTGGTGGCGGTGGGGTCGCTGGACGGCGCCGGGGGGGAGGACGCCCAGCATGACCCACAGGGTGTGGGTGGCGGTGAGCGTCCGGTCGTGGCGGGCGTTGCCGAGCAGCACCGCCACCCGGCTCCGCCGCGCCGCCTCGGGCTGGGCGGCGATCTCGGTCAGCCGGGCCCGGGCCTGCTCACCGTCGTAGCGGGTGGGGGCGAAGCGCGGCGACGACGCCGTGGCCCGGTCCTGGTTCGCCCGCTCGGT
>DATJOV010000132.1:0-18137 GCA_035506735.1 Acidimicrobiales bacterium
CCTCCTCACCGGGCCGCTGGCCTCGCTCGACGCGGTGTGGAAGGCATACGGCGTCTCCATCTCCTTGGACACCAAGACCGGGCAGGAGGCCCACAACGACGTCATGGACTTCATCGACCCTGGCGGCGACCTCCGCTACCGCGCCACCCCCTACGCCGACGAGGACGTGGGCGGGGCCTACAGCCTGCCCGCCTCCACCGTGACCCGGTGGGCCGGGGGCATCGCCGCCACCGTGCGCCGGATCCTGGCCCCGGCGCCGTGACCACCCCCACCGTCCCGCCCCCCGACACCGCCTCCGGGGCCGGTCACCCCGACCGGGCGCCGTCGGCCGGGCCCGGCCCGGCCCCGACCGGCGGCGGTGCCCCGGCCGGCGGTCCCCCGCCTCCCGGGGCGACACCGGGAGCGGTGCCCGGCGCCCGCCCCGTGTGGTGGCGGCGGCGTGGGTTCCTGGTGGGGGTGGGGGTGGTGGCCGTGATCGGGGCGTCGGTGGTGAGCGATCTCCCCACCCACACCTCCCGCCGCACCGACATCGCCGGGGAGACCACCGTCATCGGGGAGGTCACGAGCGACGTGGCCCCCTGCGTCTTCGCCGTGAAGGAGGCCGCCACCCTCTACGGCGACGAGACCTCGGGTGCGCTCCTCACGGCCGGGAACCGGGCCCAGATCCCGGCCCTGCTGCGCGACGACCAGGACGCCTGCTCCTTCACCGACGACAGCATCTTCCAGCTCTCCGACATCGACGTCCCGGGCTCGCCCGCCGGCAAGGACATGGGCCAGGCCGTGAACAGCGCCACGGTGTGGGCCACCTCCGACGCCCTGGCCGTGATCGAGGACATCCAGTCCCTCACCACCGATCCGGGCGACGCCCGGGCCCGCCGGGACCTGGGCCGCGACGAGCGCCTCCTGGCCCTCGACCGGGACCGGGTGGACGGCGACGTCGACGCGGCGGGACGGGCCCTCGACACCACGCTGCCCCGCATCGCCCTGGCCACGGTGACGGTGACGGCGCCGGTGGCGGCGCCGGCGCCGGCGCGGTAGCCGGTCAGGCCCCGCCCGCCCGGGGCAGGGGGGGCGCCCCCCGCCGGCGCTCGTGGTGGAGCAGGCGGTGCAGGGCCTCGTCGGGGTCCTCCTCGGCCCGCAGCCACTGCACCAGGTTGGCGAAGACCACGGGGACGAAGGCGCACAGGGACCCGAACCACAGGACCCCGGTGGTGACGGCCTGGTCGGCGAAGACGCTCAGGCCGCGCCCGGCGGCGTGGTGGAAGGCGGGGTAGGCCTGGCCGTGGGCCAGCCCCACCAGGTAGGCCGTGACCCACACCGTCCACATGGCCACGGCGGCCAGGGCGATGCGCATGGGCCGGGACAGGCGGGGCACGAGGGGCGGGGAGACCACGAGCTCGAGCCACAGCCCCACCCCGGCCACGGCCAGGGTGAGGGCCTCCACCCCCACGAGCCATCCGTGGGCGGCCAGGGCGTCCACCGCCGCCTTGCTCCTCCACCCCACCACGGCGGCGACCTCGACGGCCAGGAAGCCGAGGGCCCGTCCCGCCCCCCGGTGGCGGCGCCGGGCGCCGGCCACGGTGTCGAGGAGGCGGGGGCGCCCCGGCCCCGTTGAATCCTCGCCGTCGCCCACCGTCCCCGGTCCCGACGCCAGTCCCAGGCGGTGCCAGGGTGCCCCCAGGACCACCAGGGCGGGGACGGCCACGGCCAGCACCACGAACTGGGCCGCCTGGGCCACCTCGAGCCGGCGGGCCTCGGTGACGACGGGGGGGACGAGGACGGCCAGGGCGGCCGCACCGGCTGCGACCAGGGCACCGCTGCGGGGGTCGGGACGGGACCGGCGGCCCGCCACCGCCGTCACCGGTTGGGGCGTCGCTGGAAGAAGCCCCACAGGCACACCACGGCCAGGGTGCCGATGGGGATGGCGAAGGTGAGCGCCTGGGCGCCGAGCATGCTCGCCGCCCCTAGCACCGCCCTGGTCCTGTCATCGAGGGGTGTGGCGCCATGGGCCCGTCTCCGGCTCCGTCAGATCACGTAGAACAGTACCCAGAACAGCACGCTCACGAGGGCCATGAACCCCCAGAAGTACGAGCACGCCTCGAGGTTGGCCCGGAAGAGGCGGGCCACGGGCAGGGTGGAGCTGGCCGCCCCGCCGTCCTGGGTGACGGCGCGCCGCAGCCGCACCCACCGGGCCAGGAGCGTCTCCAGCCAGTACACGCCGCACAGGAGCATGGCCACGTTCATCACGGCCCAGCCCACGAAGCACGAGGCGTAGCCGCTCGACCCGGGGAAGAAGGGCAGCTTGGTGAGCTGCCACAGCTGGAGCCCGATGGACGCCAGGCCGCCGAGCACCGCCGTCCAGCCCGCCACCTCCCAGTCCACGGTCTGACCCCGGCGCAGGCGCAGGGTCCCGTAGGCGTTGAGGGCGGCGCTGGCGGCCACCAGGGCGAAGATCGCCGCCCCGGTGCCGGTGGGGGCGGTGATCCCCTTGGGACGCCACAGGTCCTCGCTGTTGGTGGAGCGCAGGTAGAAGTAGGCGAAGGCGAGCGAGGCGAAGGCGAAGGCGGCGATGCCGATGACGAGGCGGCCCCCGCTCCACATGGCGCCCTCGGCCGAGCGCATCTCGTACTCGATCTCCTCCGCCGTCTCGACGAACACGGGGGCGGTGCCTGCGGGGTCGGCGCTCATGCGATCGGGGGCCTGGGGTCGGCCTCCCCGCCCGGGGCGGCGTCGCCCCCCGGGCCCCCCGCCAGCGGCGCCGGCGCCACCACCCCCGCCAGGGCCAGGCTCTCGGGGCCGAGGTCGGCCACGGGCGGGGCGTCAGGCTCGCCGTAGCGGTAGGGGTCGGAGAGGACCACGGGGATGCGGTCGAAGTTGTGGGGAGGGACGGGCGTGGCGGTCTGCCACTCGAGGCCACGCGAGCCCCACGGGTTGGCGGGGGCGGGCTTGGGGTCGATGAAGACGCACCACACGAAGTTCACCACGAAGATGAGGAACGAGGCCCCCAGGAAGAAGGCGCTCACCGAGGAGAAGTCGTTCAGGACCTGGAGGTTCGAGGCGTACTCGAAGACCCGCCGGGGCTGGCCCAGCAGGCCCACCAGGAACAGCGGGAAGAACGTCAGGTTGAAGAACACGAACATGGTCCAGAAGTGCCACTGCCCCAGGCGCTTGTCGAGGGTCTTGCCCGTCATCTTGGGGAGCCAGTAGTAGAGACCCCCGAAGAAGGCGAAGACCAGGCCCCCCATGATCGTGTAGTGGAAGTGGTCCAGCACGAAGTAGCTGCCGTGCACGGTGACGTTGATGGGGACGTCGGACAGGAAGACCCCGGTCACGCCGCCGATGAGGAAGTTGAAGAACATGCCGAGGGCGAAGAGCATGGGCACCTCGAAGCGGATCTTGGCCCGCCACAGCGTCCCCAGGCCCACCAGGAAGATGAAGCCGGTGGGGATGGAGATGAGCTCGGTGGTGAGCATGAACAGGGGCCGCATGTCGGGGTTGATGCCGCTCTGGAAGAGGTGGTGCTGCCACACGAAGAACGACAGCAGCGCCACCCCCACCATCCCGGCCGCCCCCACCCGGTAGGCGAAGAGGGGCTTGCGGGTGAACACGGGCAGCATCTCGGCCACGATGCCGAACCCCGGCAGGGCCATGATGTAGACCTCGGGGTGGCCGAAGAACCAGAAGAGGTTCTCCCACAGGTACGAGCTCCCCCCGTGCTCGTTGACGAAGAACGCCGTCTGGGCGGTGCGGTCCAGGACGCCGAAGAGCCCGGCGATGACCAGGGTCGGGGTGGCCAGGGTGAGGAGGGCCGAGGTGGCCAGGATGGACCACACGAAGATGGGCACCCTGCCCCAGCTCATCCCCGGCGCCCGGTAGTTGATGATCGTGGCGGCCAGGTTGAACCCGGCCAGGATCATGCCCATGCCCACCACGGCGAAGCCCACCAGGTAGGAGTCCATGCCCGCCGTGGCCTGGGTCTGGAGCGGGGCGTACCCCGTCCAGCCCGTGGGGAAGCCCCCCAGGGGCAATGCCGTGAGGATGACCAGGTAGCCGGCGGCGAAGAGCCACAGCGAGCACGACTCCACCCGGGGGAAGGCCATGCGACGCGAGCCGATCATGAGCGGCACGAGCCAGTTCCCGAGCGGCCCCACCACGATGGAGGAGGCCATCATCATCATGATGGTCCCGTGCTCGCCCACCACGGCGATGTAGGTCCCCGGGCCGAGGACGTGGTTGGTGGGCGAGAGCAGCTCGGTGCGGATGGCCATGGCCAGGAGACCGCCGGTGAAGAAGAACAGCAGGACCACCACGGCGTACTGGAGGCC
The DNA here is from genome assembly GCA_035506735.1 of Acidimicrobiales bacterium. Classification (GTDB taxonomy): domain Bacteria; phylum Actinomycetota; class Acidimicrobiia; order Acidimicrobiales; family UBA8190; genus DATJOV01. The sequence goes on from DATJOV010000132.1 coordinate 4,326, forward strand.
GATCACCTTGTGGTCGAGCGAGGGGGTGAAGTAGCGGGTCCAGCTGCGCGACGGCGTAGGCGGCAGGGGCTCGCGTCCCACCACCTTGGCCAGGGGGTAGTCGAACACGCCCGCCCCGGCCAGCCACCCCACCACGCCGATGGCCAGGCCCAGCACCACGGCCACGTCGTTCTGGCCGCTGGCCTGGACGTTGGAGTACCCCGCCGCGATGAGGTTGCCCACCCAGTGCCCGAAGGCGTAGCCCCCCACCGCCCCCACCAGGGCCCGCACCACGCTGGGACCGGCCCACCCCGGCCGCCGGCGCCGGGGGACGGGGGGCGGCGGCGGGCCACCGGCGTGCTCGGCGCCCACGGTGTCGCGCATGTCCAGTGCCATGGCCTGCGGTCCCTCTCTCTGCCTCAGCCGCTCGTGCCCGGGCTGGCGGCGCCGTAGGTCTCGACGTTGCTGTAGGGGTCGACGTTGTCGGGGTAGTAGCCGCCGTCGGCGCCGTTGGCGTCGGGGACGTAGGTGTAGGAGAACGGCGGCAGGAGCTTGGTGCTGGCGGCGCTGTCACGCTCGGTGGTCTGGGCCCAGACCATGAACTGGTCCTTCGGGACCACCCGCCCGTCGTTGAACATGGCCCCGTGCCACAGCCCGCACAGCTCGGCGCAGCGCACGGTGAAGCTCCCCACCTGCTGGGTGGTGGTGTAGGCGATGTTGTCCTCGGACGGGTTGGCGTCCGCCTTGACCCCGAGCTGGTAGGCCCAGAAGGAGTGGATGACGTCGAGCGAGGTCACGTGGAAGGCGATGGTGGTGTCGTCGGGGAGCACGAGGTCGTGCGTCTCGAATCCGCCGAAGGTGGGGTAGCGGAAGGTGAAGGCCCACTGCTGGCCGATGACCTGCACGGGGAGCACCTCGTGGGAGGTGGGGGTCCACAGGGGATCGGGGCCCTGGCCCCCGCCGGCGCCGGTGGAGACGACCAGCTCCACCAGGCCGAAGACGAAGAGGCCCAGCACGAGCACGGTGGTGGTGGCGATCCAGCCGATCTGCACCCCCAGGTGGGAGTGGGCCCGGGCGTCGGCGGCGGGATCCCCGGGGCCCGAGCGCGACGCCCGCCACGTGATCAGGGCGTAGGCGCCGTACACCCAGACGGCCAGGACAACGGGCACGGCGATGATGAACAGGACGTTGAAGTCCGACTGCTGGTTGGCAGCGGTGGAGGTCATGGTCCCGGGCGGGACGTGGGGGCCGAGGACGAAGGCGTACACCAGGTCCAGGGCCACCGACAGCACCACCCACACCGCCACCATGCGCCGGAAGTGGTGGACCTCCCCCCCGCCGCCGGGGGTGGCGGTGCTCATGCCTCGACCTCGAGGAACCCGCCCATGTACCCGACGGTGGACATGGGGCCCCCGTTGCCGTAGAGGTAGCCGGCCCCGCACGGGACGAAGCACTGCCACGGGTAGCGGCCCGGGCCCGGGGTCTCGAAGGAGAAGGTGATCACGTTGTGGTTGAAGTTGGGGGTGCAGGGGGCCGACCCGCACGGGTTCTTGGCGTTGGGCGAGATCCCCACCAGCGGCACGTTGATCCCGAGGGTGGGGATGGTGAAGGTGTGGCCCACCCCGTTGGTGTCGTTGGAGTTGATCACCGACTCGGGGGTGCCGTTGTAGTCGGCCACCCCCCCGGTGGTGCCCACGATGCGCCCCCATTGCTGGTTGCGCAGGGGCGAGCCCGAGTCGTACTGCATCACCGTCATGTCCACGCGGGTGTGGGCCGGCACCTGCCACAGCGTGGTGTGGACCCACTGCCCCTGGGGGTCCTTCACCAGGTACGAGACCCAGGTGGGATGGGGACCGAAACCGATGGCCCCCACCGTCTGCACCGTGATGTCGACGGGCTGTCCCGCCTCGTGCCCGGAGGCGAAGTCGACCGTCGACGGCGTGCTGCCCACGAAGGCCATGGCGGCGAAGACCACCAGCCCCGCTGCGGCTGCGACCAGCACGGCGCACACCGCCAGGCGCCCGCCCCGGCTCACCTGCCACCCCTCGACACCGGGAGCGGCCCGGCGGCGCCAGCGGTCACGCGGTCTCCTCGGAGCGGCGGCCCGCGGATGCGCTCGCACATCCCCCGGAAGGGGCCGCCGTCTCGGCGGCGAAGTTATGCCCGGTATCCGACGGCGTCAACGACTCCGCCGGCATGCGCCCCGGTGACGCCCGGCCCCGCTCGTGCCGCCGCGGCCGAGGCCGGCGCGGCCCGCCGCCGTCACCCCCGTGCCGGGTCCCCCGACGCCGCCGGCACCCGGCCCACCACCCGCTCCATCACGTTGGAGAGGCCGCCATCCTCCTCGACGGCCCGCCGGATCACCGCCACCAGGGCGGGCACGGCCCAGAAGTCGCCGCACACCCACAGGATGGCGGCGCCGATCTGCTGGTCGGCGAAGGGGGAGAGCGAGACCGGGGCGTGGGCGTACACGGCGTACCACGACCCCGTGGAGAAGATGCTCATGGCCATGGCCAGGACGAACATGACGACGTTGGTACCCACGACGGCACCCCCCTGCCACAGGAGCGAGGCCCGGGGCCGGAAGGGGTGCGAGGGCACGATCTGCAGCCAGAAGAGCACCCCGGCCAGGACGAAGCTGCCGTGCATGAGCCAGACGTGCACGGCCCGGTTCTCCTGGGCCAGGTCGAAGGGACGGGGCAGGTGCCAGAACACCATGACGCCGTTGAAGGCCACCACCGCCGTCCACGGATTCGTGACGAACGCCAGCAGGCGCCGGACGGCCACGCTGCGCCGACCGAGGAGCAGGGCCCGCCCCAGGCGCCGCCGCGCGCCCACGGGGAGGGAGAACACGAGGGGGATCCACGGAGCGCCGGCCACGATCAGCAGCGGCGCGTAGAAGGCGATGAGGATGTGCTCGATCATGTGGAGGTAGAGGTAGTCGCCGGCCCAGGAGTCGAGCGGGGACGCCACGGCCAGGAGCAGGCACGCCACCCCGGCGTCGAAGAGGAGGGAGCGCCGGCGCCGGGCCCGCCGGTGGGCCGGGGTGGAGCGACGGTCCAGGCGGGCCAGGCCCGTCTCGTGGGCGGCCACCACCGCCGCCGCCACCACCAGGAAGGGGTCGAAGGACCAGTGCCCGGTCAGGGACGACACGGCCCCGACCCCCGGGCCGCCCCGGCACGACGCGGCGCGCCGGCGCCCGCCCTCACGACGACGACCCGAAGGCGATCGGGACGGTCACGGTCCCCATCCTGCTCCAGGTGCCGGTGCGGGGGTCGAGACGCCAGTCGCTGTAGCGGGTGGAGGCCACCACCAGCGCGTCCACCGTGCCCCCGGGGCCCTGGGCCACCGCCGCCGTCCCCGGCGGCGGTGCCGGCAGGCGCTCCCAGGATCCCGCCCCGCCCTCCTCCACCTCGACGGCGTCGCCCCGTCCCGGCGCCGCGCTGAGCACGACGAAGCCGCCGCCGGCGCCGGTCCCGGTGGCCACCAGGCGGCTGTGGGGAGGGAGCGCCAGCGGGGGCGACACCGCCACCCGCCCCGCCCCACCAACCGCCACCGCCACCAGACGGGGCGAGGCGCGCTCGGGCGCGTCCACCAGCGCCTCGATGCTCGCCCCGGCGTCGACGAGGCGCACCACCCGGGTGGCACCGTCCCCCCCCGGGGGAGGGGCCACCAGCTGCCACGTCCCCCCCACCCCGGCGAAGACCCCGGTGACGTGGTGGCGACACGCCGCTCCCACGAAGACGGTCCCGTCGGGACCGAGGGCGACGGCACCGAGGGCGGCCACGCCGCACCGGCGGCCCGCCGCCGTCCGCCCCAGGGCGGCCCGGTCCACCAGCGTGGACCACGTCCCGTCCTCCCCGGCGTGCACCACCGCACCCCCGCCCCGGCGCAGGAGCGCCACCGAGACCGACCCCGTGGTGGCCACGGCGTCGGGGGTGGGGGCGAGCCCGCCCGGCACCAGGCCCGGGGACCACGTGGCACCCTGGTCGGTGCTGCGGGCCAGGGGCGAGTACTCCAGGTCCTGGCTGGGTTCGAAGCCGGCCAGGAGGGACCCTCCCGTCACGGCCGGGCTCACCACCAGCCCCCCGTTGTCGGCCACCCCGGGCGGGGTGACCAGCGTCCAGGTGGCGGCGCCGGTGGGACGGACGAAGAGCTCCCAGAAGGTGTTGAGCGCCTGGCCCAGATCGCCCATGGGCACCACCACCAGGGCGGCGTCGGCGGTGACCGCCGTCGACGCCAGCGGGGGGGCGGGGGGAAGCGCCGCCGTCCCCGTGGTGCGGGGTCCGGGTGCGCCCGTCCCTCCACACGCCCCGAGGACCACGGCCAGGCCCACGGCACCGCAGCGCGCCGCGGCCCGGGCCCACCCCGCCCTCACCGGTGCAGCACGGTGTCGACGGCGTCGGTCAGGTACACCGCGAACGAGGAGGCGTCGGCCGCCCCGTCGCCGGGGTCGGCGCTCAGCACCTCGCGGGTGTGACCCCGGGCGTCGATGACGTAGGCCAGGTCGCTGTGGTCGACCATGGCCCCGGCCGGGGTCACGTCGGCCTCGACCCCGTAGGCGTCCCACACCCGCTCGAGGGCGGAGACCGAGCCCGTGAGGTAGAGCCAGTTGGCGAGGTGGTCGAGCCCCTCCTGGCGGTCGAAGGCGTTGGTGAAGGCCAGGGAGCGGTAGATGGGGTTGACCACGATGGCCACCATGACCACCCGCCGGGCGTCGGCGCCGAGCAGGCCGTCGGCCTGCTTGAACTCCTGGGCGATCACAGGGCAGTCCGAGGTGCACACCGGGTCCAGGAAGGTGAGCGCCACCGTGCGGCCCCGCAGGCCGGCGAGCGACACCGGGCGCCCCCGCTGGTCCTCCAGCCGGAACCCGGGGGCGGGGGTGTCGACCACGTCGGGCGTGCCGTCGGCGGCGGTGGCCAGGATGGGGTCGGCGTGGGGATCGGCGCCGGCGGCGGCCATGGGGACGGCGCCGATCAGGACCACGCCCACCGCCGCCACGGCCAGCAGGGCCCGCGACAGGGCGCCCGGGGTGAGGTCGTCCCAGCGACGCCGGCGGGGGCCGGCTTCGCCATCGTGCCCGCTCCTCCCGGCGCCGGCGCCGGCGACGGGAGCGGGGTCCGGGGGCCTCGCCACCACCGGCGCCACCACCGGCGCCGCGGCCCGCACCACCGCCACGTAGCCGGCCACCACCAGCAGGGCCAGGGGGATCATGCTGTTGGGATCGGTACCCAGGCCGCCGAAGAACCCCATGTCCTGGACCAGGACCCAGTCGGCCAGGCACAGCACGACCGCCCCCACGGCGCCGGCCCGGAGCACCCGCCGGTCCCGGGACCAGCACGCCGCGCCGACGGCGGCCAGGGCCGCCACGACCACGAGGTTGACGCCCCACCCGTGGGCAGCGTCGAAGCGGCCGAAGGCCCGCACCCACGAGGCCACCACGCCGGGCTGCGACGTCTGGGCCATCTGGTCGACCATGGCCGCCAGGGAGCCGGACGGGGCCCCGTGAGGGGCGCCCTGCCACGAGCCCCGCCCGGGCCAGGCCTGGAGGACCGCCGCGCCCACCCACAGCACCCCGAGGAGGCGCAGCACGGTCCGCCCCAGCCGGTCCCCGGCCCACCGGGACTCGGGCAGGGCCAGGAGGGCCCCGGCGGCACAGTAGAAGAGGGCCGCCCCGGGCGTGCCGAACAGGAACGAGGCCCCGTGGCCGAACACCCCGCCGAAGGCCTCGCCGAACGACCACACCACGAGCCCCCACGCGAGCGCCGCCACACCGGCCAGGCGGGACCAGCGGGGGCGCGGCGCCAGCAGGAGCAGGGCCCCGATGCCGACCTGGATCCACACCGTGGCCGCCGCGGCCTGCACGGGATGGCGCGACCAGATGCCCACCCCCACGTTGACGAGGTGCTGCACCCACCCCGGGGAGGAGGCGGCGGAGGGGCTGAGCACGCCCGGGGCCATGCCCAGGGGCATCCCGGGTTGGAGCTGGAGGAGCCCGTCGCCGATCCACAGGAGACCCGAGCCGATGCGCAGGAGGCGGCGGGCGGCGGGCTCGGGCCCGGCCCCCCAGGCCCTCCCCCCCGGAGCGGCCTCGATCGTGCCCGCCGAGAGCGCCCGCCGGTACTGCGAGGTGCGCAGGACGTTGAAGACGAGCGAGAGCACGGCCACCACGGCCAGGACGATCTCGAACTGGTGGAGGAGGGCGCTGTGGAAGGCCGAGACCACCACCGGGTTCCGTGTCTGGAGGTAGGTGCCCATCCCCGGCATCGCGTGCTCCCCTGCCCGCCGGCAAGACGTGTCTGGCCCTGGCCGCTGGGCATTGTTGCAGATCCCCACCCAGGCGCTGCCGCGCCGGGGTGGCGGTGGAGCGGCGACGGGCGCCTCGGCGTCCAGCGCCGGGCCGGCGCGCCGGCCGGCGCGTCAGCGCGGCGGCGGCACCTCTGGCCCCGGCGCCCCGGCTGCCGGGCCGGGGGCGTGCACCGGCGGGACCCGTCCCGCCGACGTCAGCGCGTGGTCAGCTGGCGCGTTCGGGGCTCTTGGCCCGCGGCTCGCGCCGGTGCCGCAACTGGTGCAGCAGGGTCTGCTCGTCGGGGCCCAGGCGGTCGGCGGCCCGCACCTGGTGGCGCGCCGGCTCCTTCAGGCGGTCCGTGAGCAACTCCAGATTGTGCTGGGCGGCGTCGAGCTGCGCCTTGAGTGCGTCGCGCTCGACCACGACCGCCTCCGTCTCGGCGTTGGCGCGCGCCACGTCGCGCTGCAAGGCGGTGTTGCGGGCCTCGAGCTGCTCGAGGCGCCGCCGCGCCCACGCCGTCGAATCGGCGGTGGCCTCCGGCGCCGTGGCGGCGCGCGTCACGCGGGCCAGCAGTGCGGCGGCCAATTCGTCGTAGTCCATGGCTTCGGCCACAGCCTCACCGTGCAGAGCCGTTTTCCCGTTGGCGCTGTTGGCGATGCGATAGGTGCGCTTGCCCTTGATGGAGCGGTCCAGGAGCCCCGCCTTGGACATGGCCGCCACCACCTGGGTGAAACCGGCGTCGGTGCCTTCGTAGCCGATGGCCTGCTTGAGCGTCGACGTGGCCTTCCCGCTCGGGTCGTCTATCGCTCCGTGCTCGGTGAGGTATTCAACGATCCTCGTGCGAACACCTTGGTCTCGTGGCACCAAAAACCTCCTGCGACGCGGGCGCGAAGGTGCACGACTCGATCCACGATGATCGATGCACATGCCCCGCCCATATAGTAACACCGTTGGGTCGCCACCTGGCGCATTGACGAAGGCCCAGGTCACTGCGAATCCAGGGCGTGATCAGGCTTCGTCGCTCCATGAGAGCGAGATTCGGACTCCTCACAGCGGGTCCTAAGATGTGCTGCAACGATCGACAGTCTACGCCGTGGACGTCGGCGCGTCACTGGTGCACCACGACCCACCGGATGCACAACAGGCACGGACGAGCGGGGCGTCACCTGCGCACACCTGACTCATTGCGCACACGTGCGGGACTGCGCACCGCCAGCACCACGACGGCGGGTTGTCCGCACCCCGGCGGGCGGTGGCCCGGTTCGGGACGGGACCCGCAGTGCCGGCGCCGGACCTGCTCCCGGGCGTGCGCCAACGAGGGAAGCCGACAGGGGAGCCGACAGGGAACACGGTGGTGACGCCCGGTCTGGGCCCCTCCGACCACCTCGGGCCCACCGGGTCCGCCGCCGGGAGCGGGACCACCGGCGATGCAGGGGAGAAGCCGGTGGGGCAAGATCGGCCTGCCCCACCGGCCCACCCCGTCGAGTGAGCGGGTCCAGCACGTGGGGGGCATGTGCCGCTGCCCCGCCGCCTCTGTCCCCAGCATCGGTGCCGCCGCTCACATCCGACCGACATCCGGCTCACAGCAACAGCTGCCTGGAGCGTCCCTTCCCACGTCAAGTAGCCAGATCGTCACCTGTCGTGATGACGACCGGGGCGGGGCTGCGGCGGGGGCCTACACTTTCACCGGGTTCCCGAAGGGGGGCGTGCTGTGCTCGATGTTCGCGTGCTCGGACCGGTCGAGGTCGAGTCGGACGGGACCCGCCTCATCCTCTCCCGCACCTTGGAACGGGCCCTCCTGGCCCGGTTGGCCCTGGAGCCGGGAGCGGCGGTGTCCAGCACCCGCCTGATCGACGACCTGTGGGGGGACCACGTGCCGCGCGACGCCGTGGCCAGCCTCCAGGGGCTCGTCTACCGCCTGCGCCGCACCCTGGGGGACGAGGGGTCCCGCATCGTGCGGGTGGGCAGCGGCTACGCCCTCGACCCCGACGGGGTGCGGGTGGACGCCGCCGTCTTCGCCCGCCTGGTGAGCCGGGCCCAGGGCGAGGACGTGGCCCCGGGGGAGGCCCTCGACCTGCTCCGGACGGCCCTGGGGTTGTGGCGGGGCCCGGCCCTGGCCGACCTGGAGCACCTCCCCTTCGCCGCCGCCCAGGCCACACGCCTGGAGGCGGCCCGGCTGGGGACCCTGGCCGACCGGGTCCAGGCCGACCTGGGCGCCGGACGGCACGGCGAGGTGGTGGCCGAGCTCGAGAGCCTGGTGGCCGAGCACCCCTTCGAGGAGCGCTTCTGGGCCCAGCTCATGCTGGCCCGCTACCGGGCCGGGTCCCAGGCCGACGCCCTGCGCTGCTACACCCGCCTGCGCGACTTCCTGCGCGAGGAGCTCGGCATCGAGCCCGGTCCGGCCGTGGCCGCCCTGGAACAGGCCATCCTGCGCCAGGACCCCCGCCTGGGCTGGGCCCCCTCGCCCCCGGCGCCCCCCGACCCGGCCGGGCCCGGCCCGGTCACACCGGCCAGGAGCGGCGACGGGGCCGGGCGGGGCGAGACCTCCGACCTCACCTGGGTGGACGCCGCCGGGGCCCAGGCCTTCGTGGGCCGGCGGGCCGAGCTCGAGGTGGCCCGGGCCGCCCGGGGGCGGGCCGCGGCCGGGGGGCGCACTATCCTGCTCGTGGCGGGGGAGCCCGGCATCGGCAAGACCCGCTTCACGGCCGAGATGGCGAGCGAGTTCGACGCCCAGGGGGACCTGGTCCTGCGGGGCCGGTGGGACGAGGATCCCCTCTGTCCCTACCAGGCCTTCCGGGAGGCCCTGGGGCGCTACGCCCAGCACGCCCCGGCCGAGGTCCTCGAGGCCGACACGGCAGGGCTCGTCCCCTTCCTGGGCCGCATCGTCCCCGAGCTGTACCGGGGTGGCACCCCCCCGCCCGCCGCCGGCGCCGGCGGCCGCGAGGGCGAGGGCGTGGAGGACCGCTACCGGGTGTTCGACGCCGTGAGCCGGTGGCTGCGGGCCATCGCCGGCCGCCGCCGCCTCGTGCTCGTCCTCGACGACATGCACTGGGCCGACCGGCCCTCGCTCCTCCTGCTCGACTACGTGCTGCGCACCACCGCCAATTCTCCCGTCCTGGCCGTGGCCGCCTACCGCCACACCGACGCCAACGCCTCGACGTGGCTCTCGGAATCCCTGGCCGGCATGCGCCGCAGCGCCCGGGTGGAACGGCTCACCCTGTCGGGGCTGTCGGCGGCCGAGACGTGCCAGCTGGTGGAGGCCTCCTTCGGCCGGGCCCTGTCGGCCGACGAGATCGCCGGCACGGCCAACCTCCAGCGCCACACCGGGGGCAACCCCTTCTTCCTGCAGGAGCTGGTGCGCGACCTCGACGAGACGGGCCGCAGCCTCGAGGCGTGGTCGGCGGCGGCCGGCGACGACCTGCTCATCCCCGAGGGTCTGCGGGACGTGGTGCGGTGGCGGCTGCGCCAGCTCTCCCCGGCCACCATGCGGGTGCTGGGGGCGGCCTCGGCCCTGGGCGAGGAGTTCGACCCGGCCGTGGCCGGCGACGCCGTCGGATGCGACGCCGCCACCGTCCTGGGGGTGGTGGACGAGGCCGCCGCCGCCGGGGTGGTGGGGGACAGCCCCGGCCACCGGGGATGGCTGCGCTTCGACCACGCCGTGGTGCGCCAGGCCCTCTACGACGACCTGGGACTGCACCGGCGGGCCCACCTCCACCGCAGGCTGGGCACCACCCTGCGGGCCCGCTACGGCCAGGACGCCGAGCTCCACGCGGCCGAGCTGGCCCGCCACTTCTACCTGGGGGCGGGGGACGGGGCCGTGGACGAGGCCCTCCACTTCCTGGGGCTGGCCGCCGACGAGGCGCTGCGCCAGGTGGCCTACGAGGCGGCGGCCGAGGCGGCCGCACGGGCCCTCGAGATCGTCACCGCCTACCGCCCCGACGACGAGGCCACCCGGTGCCGGCTCCTCCTCGACATCGGCCACGCCTTCGTGAAGGCGGGGCACACCTGCGACGCCAACGACCGCTTCCTCGACGCCTTCGAGGTGGCGGCGGGGTACGGCCGGGCCGAGCTCATGGCCGAGGCCGCCCTGGGCTACGGGGGGGTGCTCCCGGCCGGGTCGGAGCCCAACGCCACGGCCCGCAGCCTGCTCGAGTTCGCCCTGGCCGCCCTCCCGGCCGAGGACGGCCGGGCCCGGGCCCTCGTCATGGGGCGCATCGCCCAGTGGGCCCACTTCGAGATGCCGGCCGACGAGCGCCGTCCCCTGGCCGAGGAGGCCGTGGCCATGGCCCGGCGCCTGGGCGACCCCGCCACCCTGGCGGCGGTTCTCGGCTACCGCTACTGGGCCCTCGACGGCCCCGACGACCCCGAGGGCCAGGCCGCCGTGGCGGCCGAGATCCGGCGCCTGGGCGAGCAGACCGGTGACCGCGAGGTCCTCGTGCACGGGCTCAAGTGCCAGCTCCACGCCTGCCTCGAGCTGGGGGACTTCGACCGCAGCGCCGAGGTGGCGGCCTCGCTGGGCGAGATCGCCACGCAGATCAAGCAGCCCGAGTACCTCCGCCTGCGCTGTATGTGGGACGCCCTGGTGGCCGGGATCGAGGGCCGCTACGAGGACGCCGAGGCCCACGCGGCCGAGGCCGCCGCCATCGCCGAGCGCACCGACCACCCCCAGCAGGTCGCCCTCCACGTGGGGCTCTCCCTGCCCTGGCGCTGGCTCCAGGGCCGCATGGAGGAGCTGCGCCCCCTGCTCGAGCTGGGCCGCACGGGCCGCTCCTCGATGGGCGAGACCGCCCTCATGGCCTGGGTGGCGAGCGAGATCGGCGAGGACGACCAGGCCCGGGCCCTCCTGGCCTCGCTCACCCCGGCCCAGGTGGCCGCCAGCGAGCGCAACTTCCACTGGTGGTTCCTGGTGGTGGGGCTGGCCCAGACCGCCCTCAACCTGGCCGACCGGGAGTGGGCCGCCGCCCTCTACGACCTGGCCCTCCCCTACGCCGACCACAACTGCCGGGCCGGGCAGGCCACCTTCCTGGGTGCCGCCGCCCTCCACCTGGGCGAGCTGGCCCTCCTCCTGGGGCGCCACGACGAGGCCCGGTCCCACCTCGAGGCGGCCCTCGCACGGCACTGCGCCATGAGCGCCCGCCCCCTGGTGGCCCTGACCGAGCGCGTCCTGGCCGACGCCCTGCGCCGGCGCCCCTCGGCCACCGACGCCACCCGGGCCGACACCCTCGACGTGGTGGCGGCGTCGCGGGCCGCCTCCCTGGGGATCGTGCTGCGACCGCCGGAACTGCTGCGGTCGTGACGATCCCGGGCGCCGCCGCCCGGCGCGTGGCGCGGTTGGCGGGCTCCGGACCGGGCCCCTACGTTGAGCCCCGCCGCCGGGCGCCGCGGGGTCCAGGGCGGCCGGCACCGATCGACGGGGGGAGCTCGTGACACAGACGGCCAAACCGACAGCGGTCGCCCACCCGCTGGCCGCCCTGACGGCGGAGGAGATCAGCGCCGCCGTGGCCCTGGCCCGCACCGATCCCCGCATCACCGACGAGGCCCGCTTCGCCTACATCGGCCTGGTGGGCCCCTCCCGCCGGGAGGTGCGGGACTGGGCCCCGGGCCGGCCGGTGGAGCGCCGGGTGCGGCTCATGGTGGTGTGCGACGCCAGCGCCACGGTGACCGAGGTGGTGGCCTCCCTGGGCTCGGGCACCATCGCCGTCCACGACGTGGCGGGGGTGCGCCCGGGCCTGCTCTTCGAGGAGTCCTTCGCCGCCATCGTGGCCCTGCAGGAGGACCCCGCCTGGCAGGAGGCCATGCGCCGTCGGGGCATCGAGGACCTGAGCACGGTCCAGATCGACCCCTGGCCGGCGGGGAGCTTCGGGGTGGCCCACGAGGAGGACCGGCGCATCTGCCGCTGCCTGTGCTACGTGCGGGCCACCCCCGACGCCAACGGCTACGCCCGCCCCGTGGAGGGGGTGGTGGCCTTCGTGGACATGGCCCGGGGGGTGGTCCTGGAGGTGGTCGACACCGGCGTGGTGCCCCTCCCCCCCGAGCCGGGCAGCTACTACCCCGAGGACAACGGCCCCCTGCGGGCCGACCTCAAGCCCCTCGAGATCAGCCAGCCCGAGGGGCCCAGCTTCACCGTCGAGGGCAACCACATCCGCTGGCAGAAATGGTCCCTGCGGGTGTCGATGGACCCGGTGGAGGGCCTGATCCTGCACCAGGTGGGCTACGAGGACGGGGGGCGGGTCCGGCCCGTGCTGTTCCGGGCGTCGGTGAGCGAGATGGTCGTCCCCTACGGCGACCCCGGCCCCATGCACGGCTGGAAGAACGCCTTCGACGCGGGCGAGTGGGGCCTCGGGCGCATGGTCAACTCCCTCACCCTGGGGTGCGACTGCCTGGGGGCCGTCACCTACTTCGACACCACCTTCGCCACCGAGCGGGGCGAGCCGTACGTGATGCCGAACGTGATCTGCCTCCACGAGGAGGACTACGGGATCCTGTGGAAGCACGTGGACGCCCGCTCCGGTCGCTCCGAGGTGCGCCGGTCGCGGCGGCTGGTGGTCAGCTCCATCGCCACGGTGGGCAACTACGACTACGGCTTCTTCTGGTACCTGTACCAGGACGGGACCATCCAGTTCGAGGTCAAGCTGACCGGCATCCTCTCCACCATGGCCGTGGCCCCGGGGGAGCAGCCCCCCTTCGCCTCCATGATCGCCCCCCAGCTGGCCGCCCCCTTCCACCAGCACCTGTTCAACGTCCGCCTCGACGTGGACGTGGACGGCCCCGGCAACTCCGTGTACGAGGTGGACGTCCACCCCGTCCCGACCGGGCCCGACAATCCCTGGGCCAACGCCTTCGCCCCCCGCACCACGCTCCTCGAACGGGAGTCCGACACGGGCCGGGTGGTGAACCCGGCCACCAGCCGGCACTGGAAGATCGTGAACCCCTCGGTGCGCAACGGCCTGGGCCTGCCCGTGGCCTACAAGCTGGTGCCGGGCTCCACCCCCACCCTCCTGGCCGACCCCGGCTCGAGCGTGGCCCGCCGGGCCGGCTTCGCCACCCGCAACCTGTGGGTCACCCCCGACACCCCGGGGGAGTGCCGCGCCGCCGGGGACTACCCCAACCAGCACGCCGGGGGCGACGGCCTCCCCCGCTGGACGGCCCAGGGGCGCCCCATCGTCGAGGAGGACGTGGTGGTCTGGTACACCTTCGGCGTCACCCACCTGCCCCGGCCCGAGGACTGGCCCGTCATGCCGGTCGAGTACGCCGGGTTCTCGCTCTTCCCCGTGGGCTTCTTCGACCGCAACCCCGCCCTCGACGTGCCCCCGCCCCCGGCCTGCCACACCTGACCCGGGCTCAGGGCCGGGGGGGTTCCTCCCGTCCCCCGGCGGCGTCGATGCGGGCGTCCACCCAGGTCCCGACGGCCGCCGCCACGGCGGTGGCCACCCGGCCCAGCGTGGCGGCGTCGAGGTCGAGCACCCGCACCTGGCCCGACTCGGGCCAGATCCCCACCACCCGGCTGGGAGCGGCGGCCGGGGCCCGCACCAGGGTGGCCACCA
>DATJOV010000133.1:0-2989 GCA_035506735.1 Acidimicrobiales bacterium
CCCGATCCGCCCAGGCCCACCCCGAGCACGGCCGCCGCGCCCACCACCACGGCGGCGCCGGCGGCGGCCACCACCACGCCGCGCCGGGTGAGTCGCCAGGGGCGGGCCGAGGCCCCGTGCCCCCGCTCGTGGCCGGCGTCGGGGCCGGGCCGGGCCCCGGGCGGGGCGGTGTGCGAGCGGTCGTCGCCGGGACCCGCCCCGTCGGGGCGGGTCGCTCCCGGGACGTGCCGGAGGTCGTCCTCCATCCGGGTCACCGCACCATCCTCCCGCCCCGGCGCCCGGCGCGGGGTGACCACGGCGACGGCCGGCGCCGGGGACGGCCCGGGCGGCCCCCGCAGTAGCCTCGGGCCCCATGGACCACCCCATGTCGCAGCGCCTGGCCGAGCTCAAGGCCCGCAAGGAGGAGGCGCTCCACGCCGGCTCACCCCACGCCGTCGAGCGCCAGCACGCCAAGGGCAAGATGACGGCCCGGGAGCGGATCGACTACCTCCTGGACGAGGGCTCGTTCCAAGAGCTCGACATGCTGGCCCGCCACCGGGCCCACGGGATGGGCCTCGAGGAGCGCCGGCCCTACACCGACGGGGTCATCACCGGCTTCGGGACCGTCGACGGCCGCCGGGTGTGCGTGTTCAGCCAGGACTTCACCGTCTTCGGGGGCGCCCTGGGCGAGGTCTTCGCCGAGAAGATCCACAAGGTCATGGACCTGGCCGAGTCGATCGGTGTGCCCATGATCGGACTCAACGACGGGGCCGGTGCCCGCATCCAGGAGGGGGTGGTCTCCCTCCATTCCTACGGGGGCATCTTCCACCGCAACGTCCGGGCCTCGGGGGTCATCCCCCAGGTGAGCGTGATCCTCGGTCCCTGCGCCGGGGGGGCCGTCTACTCCCCGGCCATGACCGACTTCATCTTCATGGTGAACGAGTCCAGCCACATGTTCATCACCGGCCCCGACGTGGTGAAGACGGTGACCGGTGAGGACGTGACCCTGGAGGAGCTCGGGGGGGCCATGAGCCACGCCACCAAGTCGGGCGTGGCCACCTTCGTTGCCCCGGACGAGAAGACCTGCCTGGACGAGGTCCGCTACCTCCTCTCCTTCCTCCCCTCCAACAACCTGGAGGAGCCTCCCGTCACCGAGACCGAGGACGACGCCGACCGGGGCACGCCCGAGCTCGTGGACCTCATGCCCTCCTCGCCCAACCAGCCCTACGACATGAAGCGGGTCATCGCCTCGGTCGTCGACGACGAGGACTACTTCGAGGTGCACCCCCACTGGGCCATGAACATCACGTGCGGATTCGCCCGCATCGACGGCCGGGTGGTGGGGGTGGTGGGCAACCAGCCCGCCGTGCTGGCCGGGGTCCTCGACATCGACTCCTCGGAGAAGGCGGCCCGCTTCGTGCGCACCTGCGACGCCTTCAACATCCCCCTGGTCACCTTCGTCGACGTCCCCGGGTTCATGCCCGGGACCGACCAGGAGTACGGCGGGATCATCCGCCACGGTGCCAAGCTCCTCTACGCCTACTGCGAGGCGACCGTGCCCCGCATCCAGGTCATCACCCGCAAGGCCTACGGCGGCGCCTACGTGGTCATGAACTCCAAGTCCATCGGGGCCGACCTGGCCTTCGCCTGGCCCTCGGCCGAGCTGGCCGTGATGGGCCCCCAGGGGGCGGTCGAGATCGTCTACCGCCGGGAGCTGGCCGAGGCGGCCGACCCCGTGGCCCGCCGGGCCGAGCTGGTGGAGGAGTACACCGAGCGCTACGCCAATCCCTACGTGGCGGCCGAGCGGGGCTACGTCGACGACGTCATCGACCCGGCCGAGACCCGCCGGGTCCTGGTGCGCAGCCTGCGGCTGCTGGCCTCCAAGCGCGAGGACCTGCCCAAGCGCAAGCACGGGAACGTCCCCCTGTGACGGCGCAGCGGTGAGCGGCGCGCCCGGGCCCGAGGTGGTGGGGGTGCGCCCCCGGCCCGACCCCGCCGTGCTGGCGGCCATCGTGGCCGCCGTCCAGGAGGCCTGGCCCCGCCCCGCCCCCACCGCCGGTCCCGGGAACGGCGGGCAGGTCTCGGCCTGGCGCTTCAGCGGGCGGTGGTGGATGGCGCCCACCGTGACCCGGCGCCAGCGCCCCCGGCCCGCCCGGCCCTGACCTCTCCGGCCCGGGGGCGGCGGGCGGATCAGCCCGTGGCGGCCCGGTGCTGCTCGGCCAGGGTCACCAGGTCGTCCACGATGCGGCCCAGCTGGAAGTCCTTGGGGGTGTAGACGGCGGCCACGCCCTTGGCCCGCAGGACCTCGGCGTCCTCGGGGGGGATGATGCCGCCCACCACCACCGGGGCCTCCACGCCGGCCCCCCGCAGGCGGTCCAGGACCTCGGGGACGAGCTCGAGATGGCTGCCCGACAGGATGGAGATGCCCACCACGTCCACGTCCTCGTCGCGCGCCGCCGCCGCGATCTGCTCGGCGCTCAGCCGGATGCCCTGGTACACGACCTCGAAGCCGGCGTCGCGGGCGGCCACGGCGATCTGCTCGGCCCCGTTGGAGTGGCCGTCGAGGCCGGGCTTGGCCACGAGCAGCCGGGGCGGCCCCCCGGCCCGCTCGGCCAGCCGGCGCGAGCGCTCGGCGGCGGTGGCGAGCCCGGCGGCGCGGCTGCCCGCACCCCCGCCCACGCCGGTGGGGGCACGGTACTCGCCGAACACCTGGCGCAGCGCCCCGGCCCATTCCCCGGTGGTGCCCCCGGCGTGGGCCAGGGCGATGGTGGCGGGCATGACGTTGTCGGCGTCGTCCTCGGCCGCCCGGCGCAGGGCGTCGAGCGCCCGCCCCACGGTCGCCGCCTGGCGCCCCGCCCGCCAGGCCTCCACGTCGGCCACCAGCTCGGCCTCCACGGCGGGGTCGACCTTCAAGATGGTGGCTCCCCCGTCGGTCCCCCCCGACAGCGGCGAGGGCGCCGTCTCGGTGAAGCGGTTGACGCCCACCACCGGCAGTTGGCCCGTCTCGATG
>DATJOV010000134.1:0-4834 GCA_035506735.1 Acidimicrobiales bacterium
ATATAAAAGTTCCCCGCTCCCGGCGCACCATCAATATTGACGACGTTGGCGCCGGAAATGCCCTGGCCAGAGCCCGGAAGGGCCTCGAATCGCCACAATGACCACATCTGCACCAGGGAAGGGGTCCCGTGGCCTCGGCGCCGCCGTCGGAGTGCTTCAGGCGTCGGCCGGGGAGGCGCCGGCGGGGGCCGGGCGGGGATAGAGGGCCAGGTGGAGGCCGGCGGCGGCGGCCCCACCCACCACGGGGGCCACGATGAAGAGCCACACCTGACGCAGGGCCGTGCCCCCCACCACCAGCGCCGGGCCCAGGCTCCGGGCGGGGTTGACCGAGGTGCCGGTGAGCGGGATGCCCAGGAGATGGACCACGGTCAGGGTCAGACCGATGACCACGGCGGCGGTGGCGGCGTTGCCCACCTTGCTGGTGGCGCCGAGGACCACGAAGACGAACACGGCCGTCAGGACCACCTCCACCAGGAAGGCACCGCCGCCGCTGATGTGGAGGTGGCTGGCCGTCCCCCATCCGTCGGCCCCCAGCCCGGTCCGGGAGCGGGAGTAGAGCGGTGAGGCCGCCACGCTGGCCCACAGCAGGAGCGCGCCGGCGATGCCCCCGGCGAACTGGGCCACCCAGTACCCGAGCGCCTCGGTGGGGCTCATCCTCCCGGCCACGAGGACCCCGACGGTCACCGCCGGGTTGACGTGGGCCCCCGAGATCGGGCCCAGGACCGAGGCGATGGCCAGGAGCACCAGGCCGAAGGCGAGGGCCGTGGCCACCACGCCCGAGGCGAAGCTCGACCCCATGGTGCCGAAGCCGAACGACAGGGTGGCGACGCCCACCCCGAAGTACACGAGCACGAGCGTCCCGACGAACTCCGCCGCGACCTTGCGGACCATCACGTCTCCTTCCCGGGCCGCCCCTGGGCGGCCCCGCCTCGTCCCGAGGGGGCCCATGGGGAGCGCTGGCCGGCGCCGGGGCCCGGAGTCGGCACGGCCGGGGGGAGGCTACCGCCGCCCCGGGCGCCCCCGACGGGGGAACGCGCCCCCGCTGCGGGCGGCCCGCCACCAGGCCACGGAGGGCGGTCATGCGTCACGAACGGCGGCTCAAGTGCCGCCACGTCGGCGTCGAAGCTAACGAGGCGAGGTCGACCCCCCGCGCCCGCGCGCGGCCCGATCGGGGCGGCCTCCTCCGAGGGGTGAGGTACGACCGATGGGGCTAGCCGAGACGGGACAGGCGCCGGGCGAGGCGACCGGCGTCCCCCTGTGGGGCGTGGGCTTCGGGGTGCCGGCCTGCGCCCTCCTGGCGGTGGCGCAGCGCTACGGCTACGTCGAGCGCGTCCCCCTCCTGCTCATCCTGGGGGAGCTGCTCGGCACCCTGGCGGCCCTGGCCCTGTTCACGTCCCGCTTCCCGCCCGGCACCGACCGGGCCCTCCCCCGGGTGCACATGTTCGGGCAGATCGCCCTGGTCGGCACCATCGTCTACACCCTCGGGTGGGGACCGCTCCTCGCCGTCGGCTTCATCTTCCCGGTGGCCAACATCATGAGCAAGGACGGGTCGCGCTACGGCCCCTGGGCCATGCTCTGCGTCGCCGTCACGGTGGCGGTGGGGGAGACCCTGGTAGCGGCGGGATGGGTGCGGACCCTGGTGAGCGGGTCGATCGGCCATGGCCTCGCCCTCCTCGAGGTGGCCGGGACGTGCGCCGTGATCGGCATCCTCACCTACAACCAGAAGGAGAAGGAGCGGATCGAGCGGGCCACGGCCGAGAGCGAGCAGCGCTTCCGGGCCCTCGTCCAGCACGCCTCCGACGTGATCATCGTGGTCGGCCCGGAGGGGGCCATCAGCTACGTGAGTCCCGCCTTCGAGGCCGTCCTCGGCTACCCCCCCGAGGAGTCCATCGGGATGGAGGCCTCCCGCCTGCTGGCCGACGGCGAGCGGGACCTGCTCACGACGGTGCTCGGCCCCGCCCTGTCCGACACCCGTCCCGAGCGGGCCGAGCTCCGCCTGCGGGCGGCCGACGGGTCGTGGCGGTGGTGCGAGGTGACGGTCACCAACCTCCTCGACGCCCCGGCCGTCACCGGCATCGTGGTGAACCTGCGCGACATCACCGAGCGCAAGGACGCCGAATCCTCCCGCCAAGCCATCAGCGACCGCCTGGCCTTCGAGGCCGCCCACGACACCATGACGGGCCTGTCGAACCGACCCCGCTTCACGGAGCGGGTGACGACGGCCCTGCGGGGCGCCTCTGCCCCGTTGGCGGTGCTGTTCATCGACCTCGACCACTTCAAGCTTGTCAACGACGGGCTGGGGCACGCCGCCGGGGACGAGCTCCTGGTCCAGGCGGCCCAGCGCCTGCGCAGCGTCATCCGTCCGGGCGACGTGCTGGCGCGCTTCGGTGGCGACGAGTTCGTGGTCCTGTGCGAGCACCTCACCGGTCGGGACGGCGCCGCCCAGGTGGCCGACCGCCTGCTGTCGGCGCTGGCCCAGCCCATGATCGTGGCCGGTGACGAGGTCTTCGTGACGGCCAGCATCGGCATCGCCCTGGCCGGCGCCGGGGCCACGGCCGAGTCCCTGCTGCGACAGGCCGACGCCGCCATGTACCAGGCCAAGCACGACGGCCGGGGCCGCATCGTGGCCTACGAGCCCGAGCTCCACGGGACGGCGGCGGCGGTGCTCAAGACCGGGAGTGACCTGCATCGCGCCCTGGAGCGTGACGAGCTCGTCCTGCACTACCAGCCCATCGTCGACGTCGGGTCCGACCGGATCAGGGGCTTCGAGGCCCTCCTCCGGTGGGAGCATCCCCAGCGCGGGCTTCTGGGTCCCGCCGCCTTCCTCGGGCTGGCCGAGGAGACGGGCCTCATCGTCCCCATCGGCCACTGGGTGCTCGAGACGGCCTGCCACCAGTTGGCCACGTGGGAGCGGGCCCGGCTCGGGTCACCCCCCGCTCCTCCTCTCGTCGTCAACGTCAACGTGGCGGCCCGGCAGCTCGCCGACCCGGCGCTGGCGGCGACGGTGGCGGGCGTCGTGGCCGACGCCGGCATCGCGCCGGCGGCCCTGTGCCTGGAGCTCACCGAGAACACCCTCATGTTCGACACCCCGTCGACCATCGAGATGCTCCTTGCCCTGCGCAACCAGGGGATCCGGCTCAGCATCGACGACTTCGGCACGGGCTACTCGTCCCTCAGCTACCTGAAGCGATTCCCGGTGGAGAGCCTCAAGATCGACCGCAGCTTCATCGACGGCCTGGGCGAGGACGCCGAGGACACGAGCATCGTCGAGACGATCGTCAAGCTGGCCCACTCCCTCGGCGTGGCGACCGTGGCCGAGGGTGTCGAGACGCCGGTCCAGATGGAGGTGGTGCGGGCCCTGGGTTGCGACTTCGCCCAGGGGTACCTGTTGGGCCGTCCCGTCCCGGCCGCGGCGCTGGGCTCGTGCCCCGTCGACGCCAGGGCGTCCTGGCAGGCGCTCTCGCCCGCCTGACCCCGGCCACCCGCTCTCTGGCCCCGTGCCGCCCCGCCCTCCGGCGGTCTCCCCTGGACGCCGCGGCACCGCCATGTTGTGATGGGCGGTGGGGGGCGCGAGGAGGGTCCGATGGCCATCGTGGTCCAGGTCGATTACGGCGACATGTCCCTCGACCAGTACGACGAGGTGGTCGAGACCCTCGGGCTCCTGCCCGGGGGCCCACCGCCGCCGGGCGTGCTGTTCCACTGCGTCAGCGCACGGGGCGACGGCATCCGCATCCTCGACGTGTGGGAGTCCCCCGAGGCGCTCGAGGACTTCCAGCGCCGCCGCATCGGTCCCGTGCTCGAGCAGCTCGGGGTCAGGAGCCCACCCCGGATGTCGGTGGTGGACGTGCACCGGTACTACGCCGCCAACCCCAGGGCGAGAAGGTAGGGGCGGGTCCGGGTCGGGCCTGCTCCGCCCTCCGGCGCCGTCCCCCCGGCGCCGCCCGCCCGGCGTGCGTGGCCCAGCGTCAGTGGCCGGCCGGGACGAGCGTGGTGGGGAGACCGAGGCGTCGTCGCTGCAGGTAGACCTGCACCGGCGTGGTCGCGGGATCCGGTCCGCCGTCGTCGTAGACGGCCACGTCCTGCCCGACGTGGCCCGGGATGCCCAGCGCGCACAGTGTGCAGTGGGGCGGAGCCTGGATCGTCGGTGATTCGCCCTGCATCGGAGTCCACCTCCCGTCGTGGAAGGGTCGTGCCGGTGCACCCTACGCCGGTGCTCCGCGAGGTGTCGACGGCTCGGCGCGGGGGCGCTGAATCCCCAGGATTGCCCTCTTGTTATCCACAGATCCCCCGGGCGAGAGTGCTGGGGTCGGCCACACAACCTGGGTGTGGTGGCGGACAGGCGGGAAGTCAGGGCGCGTTTCGACCACCCTTCGCGAGAGGGACAAGGGAGGAGCGCCGTAGAGGCTTGCCGTGGACGGGCGCCGTTCCCCGTGCGGCCTGATGGCCCCCCTTCGGGTCGCCGGGGAAGCGCCTGGAACAGGGGGCAGGGGGCCATGGCGGGACTACTACGGGTCACCCGGCTGTCTCGGTTGCTCGATCGCTTCCGCGCCTGGGACGTGGTGCTCGACGGGGATGTCGTCGGCACGGTGGGCAACGGCGCGACGGCGGAGATCCTGGTGGGCAGGGGCGCCCACGCCGTGCGCGTGGGCCGTCGCTTCTGGGCCAGCCAGGTGTGCCTGTTCGAAGTGGAGGACCGCGAGACGGTCGAGTTCGTGTGCCGGCCCCGTCCCCACCCCGCCGTGTGGCTGCCCTACGGCGTGGCCTCCCTGGTGCGCCGGGACCTGTTCGTGGTGCTGGCCCCGGTGCCCCCCCGCCGGGGCGGGGCTCTGTCGCC
>DATJOV010000135.1:0-7499 GCA_035506735.1 Acidimicrobiales bacterium
CGTCCTGGGGGTCCCCGGCGTGCACGGCTTCTGCACCCCGGGCGACCCCGACCTCACGGCCCGCTGCGTGGCCGCCGCCGCCCGGGCCCACCCCATGGACGCGCCCCGCCGGGCCCGGGCCATGGCCGCCACGGCGGGCGAGGCCCACATCTTCCCCATGCCCGTCGGGTGAGGCCGCACGACGCCGACGCCTTCGGGCGGGCCCTCCTGGACTGGGCCCGGGGCGGCACCGATCCCGAAATCATCGAGCGCGAGGACGGGATGGTGGACACCGGGGCCGGCCACGAGGTGTACCTGGCCGGTGTGCGCCAGTGGCCGGCGGCCGAACGCCGGGCCGTGAAGCTGGTGGCGGGCCGCGTCCTCGACGCCGGGTGCGGGGCGGGGCGGGTGGCGCTGCACCTCCAGGACCGGGGGCACGAGGTGGTGGGGGTGGACGCCTCGCCCCTGGCCGTGCGGGCCGCCCGCCTGCGGGGGGTGGGGGAGGTGTGGTGCAGCCCCCTCGAGCGCCTGGACGAGGAGATCGCCGGGTTCGACACCATCGTCCTGTTCGGCAACAACTTCGGCATCCGGGGCACCCCGGCCCGCACCCGGCGCCTGCTGCGGGGCTGGGCCCGCCACGCCCGGCCCGGGACCCGCATCCTGGCCGAGAGCACCAACCCCTACTGCGGTGGGGCCCCCGCCCTCGACCGCGCCTACTACCGGCGCAACGTGGCCCGGGGGCGGATGCCGGGCCAGGTCCGGGTCCGCACCGTCTACCAGCGCTGGGCCACGCCCTGGTTCGACTGGCTCTTCGTGTCGCGCCGCGACATGCGGGCCGTGCTGGCCGGCACTGGGTGGCACCAGCACCGGGTGCTCGGCACCACGCCGGTGGAGCCCTATGTGGCCGTGCTGGAGCGGGACTGAACCCCTGACCGGGCCGGGCTCACCACGCCGTGAGCACGTCGGCCAGGCGCCGGAAGTCCCGGAGCTTTCCCAGCCGGCCCAGCCGCCCGGCGTCGACGCCGATGTCGGCCGCCTGGAGCAGGCGCTGGTCCCCGGCGCTGTTGCCGTAGGCCCACAGGAAGGGGCGCTCGTCGCCCCCCGCCGCCGGGTCCGACGCCTCGGGCGGGGCGGGCGTGGTGGCGCGGATCCAGGCCCGCAGGCGCGACAGCTTCTCCTCGCCCCGGCAGTTGCGGCCCTCGAAGCGGCCCGTCAGCCGGCCGTCCGGCCCCACCTGGAGCCGGGTGGCGATCACGGCGTCCACGCCCAGCTCCTCGCCCACGGCGCCCACGTAGTACTCGGGGGACGCCGACACGATCACCACGCGGTGGCCCTGGCGCAGGTGCCAGTCCAGGCGCACCCGGGTCTTCAAGCGGGACCGGGCGGCGTAGTGGCTGCGGCCGAACTCCACCGAGCGGCGCGCCACCTCGTCGGCGCGGAGGCCGGCCAGGGTGCGGCGGAACAGGGCCTCCTTGGCCCGGTCGGCGGCGGGCCCGCCGAACACGGCGGCGCGCACCAGCTGGGGCAGGACCCGCACCGCCGCCACGGCCACGGCGGGCCTGCCGCGGACGGCGGAGAGGAACTTCCAGACGCTGCCGCCCCGCGTGAGGGTGCCGTCGAAGTCGAAGGCGGCCACGACGTCCTCGCCGGGCAGCGGCTCGATGTCGCCGCGGGGGGCGCCGTCGTCGGCGCGGTAGGGCATTGCGGTCACCTCACCGGCTCCTTGGGGTCGGGCGCCGCCTCCATGGGGGTGAGCACGGGGGCGGAGCGGGGGACGGCTGTGTCGCGGGCGTGGTCGTCGGGGGTGGGCGGCGGCGCCGCCGGCGGGATCCGGGTCGGGGCCGCCCCGGGAGTCTGGTCCACGGGAGGGGCCGCGTCCGGGACCGTGGACGGGGGCGGGGCCACCACGGGGGCGGGGGCGGGTGCCGACGGCGCCGGTGGGGCGGGCGGGGGAGGGGCCGGCGGGGCCGGGACGGCCTCGGACGGCGCCGACGCCCCCTCCGTGGCGGCCACCGTGGCGCCGTGGCGGCCTGCTCCGGCCGCGAAGCGCAGGGCGCCCTGCTCGGTCTCGCCGCTGGCGATGGTGGCCCGACCGAAGCGGGCCTCGAGGACCATGGCGTCGGGTTCGGGCAGGGCCCACTGCCACAGGAGCGAACGGCGGTCGTTGCGCAGGCAGGTCTGGGGGAAGGCGGCCATGGACTGGGCCAGCTCGACGGCGGCCTCGAGGGCCCGCCCGGGCGGGACCAGGCGGTTGACGAGCCCCATGGCCAGGGCCTCGGGGCCCTCGACGCCGCGGCCCGTGAGCACCAGGTCCAGGGCCCGGCTCTGGCCCACCAGGCGGGGGAGGCGCACCGTGCCCCCGTCCACCAGGGGGACCCCGAAGCGCCGGCAGTAGACGCCCAGGACGGCGTCGGAGGCGGCCACCCGCAGGTCGCACCACAGGGCCAGCTCCAGCCCCCCCGCCACGGCGTGCCCCTCGATGGCGGCGACGACCGGCTTGGACAGCTCCAGGCGGGTGGGGCCCATGGGCCCGGGCCCGTCCTCGGTGACGGGGCGGCGGTCCCCCTGGGCCAGGGCCTTCAGGTCGGCACCGGCGCAGAAGGTGCCGCCCGCCCCGGTGAGGACGGCCACCGACGCCGTCTCGTCGTTCTCGAAGGCGGTGAAGGCGGCCAGGAGGGCCGAGGCCGTGGCCGAGTCCACGGCGTTGCGGCGCTCGGGCCGGAAGATGGTCACGATGATGACCGAGCCCCGGCGACTGACGTCGACGGTCTTCCACACCGCCTCACCCATGGCGGCGGTCTCCCCGGCGGCGGTCTCCACGACGGAGGGTAGTGCTGCGCATACGCTGCACATTCTCCCAGAGCGGGCCGCCGAGAACGGGCAACCCCCGCCGAATTGGCCCTTGGACCCGGTCCCCGGCCCCCGGGCCCGGACCCCGGAAAAGCCGACCCGCTGGGTCGACAATTGCGGTCGGCACCGGTACACTCCTGACCCGCGACGAACGCGACGTCGACCCGAGACGACACGCAGGAGGAACCATGCCGCTCCGCCTGGGGGACACCGCCCCCGACTTCACCGCCGAGACCACCCAGGGCACCATCAACTTCCACGAGTGGCTGGGTGACTCGTGGGGGATCCTGTTCTCCCACCCCAAGGACTTCACCCCGGTGTGCACCACCGAGCTGGGGGCCTTCTCCAAGGCCAAGGGTGAGTTCGACAAGCGCAACACCAAGCTCATCGGGCTGTCGGTGGACTCGGTCGAGTCCCACCGCTCCTGGGACAAGGACATCGAGGAGACCCAGGGCCAGGCCGTGAACTTCCCCGTGATCGGCGACCCCGACCGCAAGGTGGCCGACCTCTACGACATGATCCACCCCAACGCCAACGACACCCTGACGGTGCGGTCGGTGTTCATCATCGGGCCCGACAAGAAGGTGAAGCTCATCATCACCTACCCGGCCTCGACCGGGCGCAACGTGGCCGAGGTCCTGCGGGTGCTGGACTCGCTCCAGCTCACGGCGGAGTACACCGTGGCCACCCCGGTCAACTGGCAGGACGGCCAGGACGTCATCGTGGCCCCGGCGCTGTCGGACGAGGACGCCGAGAAGAAGTTCCCCAAGGGCTTCAAGCGCCTGAAGCCCTACCTCCGGGTCACCCCGCAGCCCAACAAGTAGGGCGACGAGCGCAACGCCGCGGGGTCCCGGGAGGGGCTCGAGTGATGGACGGGCCGGCCCTCGGGCCGGCCCGTCGGCGTCGGGGCCGGCCCGGGGCCGGGGTGCTGCGCCGGACGGCCCGGGACCCCGGGTGCAGGTGCACGCGGATGGCCCGGGACCCCGGACGAGTCGGCCCTCAGGACGGAGCGGGGGGGACCGGGGGCGGCGTCGGGGCCGGGACGCCGGCCGTCGACCACGCCGGGGACCGGACCACCTGGACCTGGCCCACGCCCGTCTCGGCGTCCAGCCGGATGTGGGCCGTGCCGCCCCTGGCACTCGAGCCGGCCACCTGGAGGGAGCGCCGGGTCCCGAGGCCCCCGGCGTCCTGGCCGAAGAGCTGGACGTCACCGAGCCCGCTGTGGGCCGTGACGTCCACGGTGGGGCCGGGGGGGACCTCGACCAGGAGGTGGCCGATGCCCACCGTGGCCGTGATGCGGGTGGTGCCGGAGGTGAAGTCCACGGCGCGCAGGTCCACCACCATGTTCCCCATGGCCAGCCGGTAGCGCTGGTCGACCTGGGAGATGGAGGCGGGGCGCCACTGGGCGTCGCCGATGCCGCCCCGCAGGGGCACCCCGGACAGGGCCTCCACCGAGAAGACCGTCGCCACCGCCACGGTGGCCACGGCCAGCAGGCTGACGAGCGACGTCACCACCAGCCAGCGCAGGAGCGAGCCGCGCCGGCGCCCGGCCGTGACCAGCAGCCCGGCCGCCAGGACCAGGGCCAGCAGGGCCCAGAAGAAGCCGAGGCCGCCCACGCCGTGGTCCCAGCGGGGCCACCACGGCCCGCTCGAGAACAGGTTGGTCAGGGCCACCAGGATGAGGACGCCGGCCAGCACCGTGACCACGATGCTGCGAGGGCGGTTCCGGGGCTGGAGCCACTGGTGGGCCACGGCCCGGTCGGTGTCGTCGGCGGGGATGAGGAGCCAGCCCGCCAGGTACAGCAGGATGCCGGAGCCGCCCAGGAAGGCCAGCACCACGAAGGCGATGCGGATCACGGCCACGTCGATGTCGAGGTAGTCGGCCAGGCCCGCCGCCACCCCGCCGAACACCCTGGCGCCGCTGTGGCGGCGCAGGGTCCGGCGCTCGGCACCGGCCGCCGGCGGGGGCGGAGGGGGCGGTGTCGGCGGGAGTGGCGGGGGAGGGGGAGGAGCGCCCCACGGCGGCGTCCCTCCCGGCCCGTCCTCGTCCGAGGGGGGAGGGACGGCCTCCCCGTCCCGGGGGGACGCCGCCTCGCCGGGCCCGGGGACCTGCCCCGGCTCGGGCTCCGGATCCTTCTCGTCGGTGGACCAGGTCGGGGGGAGGGTGAGGGTGGGTGCCGTCGGCGCGCTGTGCTCCATGGGGCCATGGTGAGCGCACCGGGGCCGGGGCGGAATCGGGAATGACCCTGAAGCCGTCCCCCACGCCCCGGGGCCCGCTCCGGGGTCCCCCCCGTGGTCGAGGCCCCGGGCCCATGGGATCATCGGGGTATCCCCGAGCGCGTCGAATCCGGTCCTTCCCCGATGCCCCCGTCGTCCCGACCTCCGCCGCCGCCGCCCACACCGCCGGCCCCGGGGACCGGCCCGGCCGAGGCGGCCCCCCCCGCCCCGCCCGCCTCCCCTCCCCCCGGCCCCCGGGGCGGGCCACCGTCGCCGCCTCCGCCACCGGGCCCGGACCGTGCCTCCCCCCCGCCTCCCGCCTCGTGGTGGGCCGGGGGCTGGGCGCCGGGTCACCCCCCGCCCCCGCCCCCCTCCGGGTCCCGGTCGCGGTGGTGGCGGGTGGAGCGGGTCGAGGGGCCCCTGCGCCGCAGCACCCAGGAGCGCATGGTGGGGGGCGTGGCCGGGGGGCTGTCGCAGCGCTTCGGGGTGGAGGCCAACCTCATCCGCCTCCTCTTCACCCTGGTGTCGCTGGGGGGCGGCGCCGGCCTGACCCTGTACGTGGCGGCCTGGCTGGTCGTCCCCCGCCAGGGCACGGAGGAGGCGGTCCTGCGCCGGGCCCTGGCCCGGCGCGGCACGGTGCGGCTCATGGCCGGCCTGCTGGTGGCGGTGTTGGCCGTGCTCGTGTTCCTCGCCGCCGTGCACCTGGCCTTCGCCACGCCCTTCACCTGGCCCGTGGCCCTGTCGGCGGTGGGGCTGGTGCTGGTGTGGCGCGGTGCCGACGACGAGGAGCGCGCCTACCTGCGCGACCTCCTCGACCAGGCGCCCGTGGTGCGGGGGCAGGGACCGCGCCACCGCTGGGTCACGGTGCTGCGGGTCCTGGCCGGGCTGTCGCTCCTCGTCATCGGGATCGCCGTGCTGGCCCAGTTCCCCCACCCGAGCGTGTCGGTCCTGCGCCTGGCCGTGGCCGTGAACGTGGTCATCGTGGGGATCCTCATGATCTTCGGGCCGTGGTGGCTGCGCCTGGCCCGCGACCTGGCCGACGAGCGCCGGGAGCGGGTGCGCACCGAGGAGCGCGCCAACGTGGCCGCCGCCGTGCACGACTCGGTGCTCCAGACCCTGGCCCTCATCCAGCGGGCCGCCGCCGATCCCCGGGAGGTCACCCGCCTGGCCCGGGCCCAGGAGCGCGAGCTGCGGGCCTGGTTGTTCGAGGGGCGGCGGCCGGGATCCTTCGACGCCGCCCGGGTGGCCACGGTGGCCGAGGCCGTGGCCGTCATCGAGACCGAGACCGAGGCCGACCACGGGCTGTCGGTGCAGACCGTGGTGGTGGGGGACTGCCCCCTGGACGAGGACCTGCGGGCCCTCCTGGCGGCGGGACGGGAGGCCGTGGTCAACGCGGCCAAGTGGTCGGGGGCGCCCAGCGCCTCGCTCTTCGTGGAGGTCGAGGCGGAGCGGGTGTCGGTGTTCGTGCGGGACCGGGGTGCGGGCTTCGACCCGGCCGCCGTCCTCGCCGACCGCCGCGGCATCGCCGAGTCCATCCGGGGCCGCATGACCCGCCACGGCGGCACGGCCGTGATCCGCAGCGAGCCGGGACGGGGCACCGAGGTCGAGCTCGTGATGCCCCGCGGGGGGCGACGGCCGTGACGGGGCCCCTGGAGCCGGTGCGGGTCTTCCTCGTCGACGACCACCACCTCTTCCTCTCCGGCGTGCGGGCCGAGCTGGGTGACGCGGTGGAGGTCGTGGGCGACGCCGACGAGGTGCCGGCGGCGGTGGAGCTCATCGGCGAACGGGTCCCCGACGTCGTCCTGGTGGACGTGCACATGCCCGACGGGGGAGGGCGGGCCGTGATCGAGGCCGTCCTGGCCCGCCACCCCGACGTGCGGTTCCTGGCCCTGTCGGTGTCCGACGCGGCCGAGGACGTCATCGGGGTGATCCGTGCCGGGGCCCGGGGCTACGTGACCAAGACCATCTCCGGTCCCGAGCTCACCGCCGCCATCCGGC
The DNA here is from genome assembly GCA_035506735.1 of Acidimicrobiales bacterium. GTDB lineage: Bacteria > Actinomycetota > Acidimicrobiia > Acidimicrobiales > UBA8190 > DATJOV01. The sequence continues at coordinate 7,045 of DATJOV010000135.1, forward strand.
GCGTGGCCGAGGGCGACGCCGTCTTCTCGCCCCGCCTGGCCGGCTTCGTCCTCGACGCCTTCGCCGCCGATCCCGGGGTGACCGGGGGCGCCACCCCCACCTTCGACCCCGAGCTGGACCAGCTCACCCCGCGCGAGCGGGAGGTGCTGCGCCTCATCGCCCGGGGCTACGCCTACAAGGAGGTGGCCCGGGAGCTGTCCATCTCGGTGAAGACCGTCGAGAGCCACGTGTCGGCGGTGCTGCGCAAACTGCAGCTGTCGAGCCGGCACCAGCTCACGCGCTGGGCCTCGGAGCGGCGCCTGCTGTGAGAGGTGCCGTGGCGGCTCAGGGGTCGCGCCGCACCATGAGCACGCCTCCCACGAGCAACAGGGCGGCGGCGTAGGCACACAGGAGTCCGAACCCGACCCAGGGTCCGAACGAGGGCAGGAAGTCGGTGTGGGCGCCGAGCGAGGTCG
>DATJOV010000136.1:0-26674 GCA_035506735.1 Acidimicrobiales bacterium
ACTCACCCTCGGTCCCGTGCTCCCGGGCCCGGATGATGGAGGTGGTCTGCGACGGGCTGCGGGCTCAGGGCGACGCCGTGCCGACGCCGGCCCCACGGAGCCGGCCCCGCTCCTGACGTCCCGGAGCGGCGCCACCGGACCAGGCGCTCAGGACCCCGGAGGGTTGCCCCCGTCCCCCCCGTCCGGCGCCTCGGGGCCGGTGGCGGGCGGAGCGGCCGGAGGAGGCCCGGGCGGACCCCCCGGTGCCCCCCACCCGGGCGTGCCAGCTGGTCCCCACCCGGGCGTGCCCGGTGGCCCCCAGCCCGGTCCCCCCCAGCCCGGGGTGCCCGGCGGCGGGGCGGTCGGGGGGTGGAAGCCGAGGTCCGCACTGCGGCGCAGGTACTCGTCCCAGCCGATCTCTCCCCGGGCGTAGCGCATGCGCAGCTCCTGCAGGGCCAGGTCCCATCCCGGCCCCGCTCGGTACCAGCCCGGGCCGGGGCGCATGCGGCCCGGGCGCCGCCACAGCTGGACCACGGCCATGACCCCCACCACCAGGAGGGCGACGAAGGCGGCGAAGAAGAGCCAGCCCAGCAGGCCGACGCCGGGGTGGCCATAGGCAATGCGGTACATCGGAACCTCTCCTCCACGAAGCCGTGCTGGCCTCCAGCCAAGCGGTCCCGGCTTGGAGGCTGCTGTGGGCGATGTGAGGATCGTGTTCAGCGGTGGGTGTAGCGGGGCGCCCGCCGTTCCCGGTAGGCGGCCAGCTGCTCGCGGGCGTCCTCGGTGGCCAGGGTGAGGATCTGGGTGCGGGCCTCGAGGTCGATGGCCGCCTCGAGGCTCGGGATCTCGAGGTTGGACCACAGGGTGGCCTTGCCCATCCACGTCCCCATGGGGTTGTTCACCACGATCTGGTCGGCCAAGGCCAGGGCGGCGTCGACCACGGCGCCGTCGGGGACCACCTCGAGCACGAGGCCGATCCGTCCGGCCTCGGCGGCGTCGACCCGGCGCCCCGTGAGGACGAGCTCGGCCGCCCGGGTGGCGCCCACGATGCGCTGGAGCAGCCAGCTCAGCCCCATCTCGGCCCCGGACGCCCCGATCTTGACGAAGGCGTCGACGAAGACGGCCGAGGCCGAGGCCAGGCGCAGGTCGGCCCCGAGGGCCAGGGCGTAGCCGGCGCCCGCCGCCGCCCCGTTGACGGCGGCGATGACCGGCTGGGGCAGGGCCCGCAGGCGGGGGACCAGCTCCGCCACGTACTTCTGCTGATACATGTGGGAGTGCATGGGCCCCACCTCGGTCGGGACCCAGTCCGGAGGCCGGTAGTCGCGCAGGTCGTCCCCGGCGCAGAACCCCCGGCCCGCCCCGGTCACCACGATCACCCGGCAGGCGGCGTCCCGGCCGAGGTCCTCCAGCCGGGCGTACAGGCGGGCCAGCATGCCCGAGGTCAGGGCGTTGAGGCGGTCGGGCCGGTTGAGCGTGATCAGCGCCACCTCTCGCCGCGGCCACGCCACGACGACGTCGTCCCCGTCCTGGGGCGAGGTCCCGCCCGTCGCAGGCCCGCTCACGTCCACCGCACCCCCTCGATCGGTCCGGCCGTCCCACCCCGACGGGGTGGGACGATCCGCCCGTAGCCTAGGCAGCCGGCCTCGCCGCTCGGTGGGCCGCGACGGCGGCGGGTGCCGCATCGTGCGTGACATCGGGAGCTGCGTGATGACCCAGTCCGCTCCGGACTACCAGGTGGCCGTGGAGGACCGGGACGGGGTGCGCCTGCTCACCCTGGACCGGCCGGCCAAGCTCAACGCCTTCACCGCCGCGGGCTACCGGGTCCTGCGGGAGCGGCTGGAGGAGGCCGAGGCCGACGGGGACGTGGCCGTGTGCGTGCTGGCCGGCCGGGGCCGTGCCTTCTGCGCCGGGGTGGACATGACCGAGATGGGCCGTGACGGGGGGAGCAGGGAGCTCGGCGTCGAGTTCGATCCCCTCCTGGAGCGCCTGGCCGCGTTCGGCAAGCCCCTGGTGGCCGCCGTCCACGGCGCCGCCGTCGGCTTCGGCGCCACCCTGCTCCTGCACTGCGACATGGTCGTGGTGGAGGAGGGGGCCCACATCAGGATGCCCTTCGTGACCCTCGGGACCACGGCCGAGGCGGGGAGCAGCTGGTTGCTGCCGGAGCGGGTGGGAGCCCAGCGGGCGGCGTGGCTGGTGCTGTCGGGATCGTCCCTCGGTGCCCGGGAGGCGGTGGCGTGCGGGCTGGCGGTGCGCAGCGCGGCGCCGGGGGAGGCGCTGGAGCAGGCCCTGGCCCTGGCCCTGACCCTGGCCGCCCACCCCGTGGCGGCCCTGGTGGCAAACAAGGGGCTGCTGCGGCACGGGTGGGCCGAGGCCGTGGGCGCCGCCTGGGAGCGGGAGCGGGCCGCCATGGCCGCCATGGCCCGGGAGCTGGGCTCGATCGGCTGGAAGCCCGGGGCGGGGGAGTCCCGCCCGTCCTGACGCCTCCGCCGCCGGTCGGCGCAGCTCAGCCCGGGCGCACCCAGAAGGGCAGGGCCTCCTCGCTGCCGTCGGCCCGGCGGAAGCGCTTGAAGGTGACCTCGACCGGCTCCCCGATGGTGATGGAGGCGGGGTCGATCTCGTCGATCCGGCCCTCGGGCCCCGTCACCAGGTTGCCCACGAAGCGGATGGTGGGATGGGCGTCGAGCGCCACCACGATCACGTTGTAGGGGGCCAGGTCGGCGTACGGGGCCAGGAGGGGGGGATGGGGGACCACGTAGGACCACACCGTCCCCTTGCCCTCGACCTCGGTCCATCCCCGGTCGGTCGACCGGCACCAGGGGCACATGGGTCGGGGCGGGTGGCGCAGCTTCCCGCACGCGTTGCACTTCTGGATGCGCAGCTGGCCTTCGAGCGTCCCCTCCCAGAAGAAGGTGCTCTCCTCGTCCACGGCGGGAAGGAGGAACCCGTCCTCGGAGGGACCCAGGTTGGCCACGTAGCCACCGGAGAATGCTGCCGCGTTGCTCACCGTGTACCTCGTGTTCGGATCGAAGGGATGGCGACCGTGGGGCCACGGTCGGGGGCGGGGGTCATCGCCGGAGGAGGAGGGCGCTCGTGGGCACGCCCTCCCCGGAGGTGACCAGACACGTCTCGGCCCCCTCGACCTGGGAGGTCGAGGTACCGCGCATCTGGCGGACACCCTCGTTGATGAGGTTGAAGCCGTGGACGTAGGCCTCGGACAGGCCCCCGCCCGAGGTGTTGACGGGCAGCGAGCCCCGTCCCCATTCCAGGTTGCCGTCCTCGGTGAACCCGGGGGCCTCGCCCCGCTTGCAGAAGCCGTAGCCCTCGAGGGACAGGAGGATGAGGGGCGTGAAGGCGTCGTAGAGCTGGGCCACGTTGACGTCCTGGGGCCCGAAGGCGGCATTGGCCCACAGGCGGCGGGCGCAGGCCCACGCCGGCCCGGTGAGCGGATCGTCGTTGAAGAAGTTCACCATGGTCTGGTGCTGGGGCGGGAGGCCCTGGGCGAAGGCGTGGAGGTAGACGGGCGGCTGGCGCAGGTCCCGGGCGCGCTCGGCCGAGACGATGACCAAGGCCAGTGCCCCGTCTGTCTCCAGGCAGTTGTCGAAGAGGCACAGCGGCTCCGACACCCACCGGGCGTTCATGTAGTCGTCGAGGGTCATGGGGCGGTCGTGCATGACGGCGTTGGGATTGCGGTTGGCGTGCATGCGCACGGCGGTGGCGACGTTCCCCAGGTGCTCGCGGCCGCCGCCGTACTCGTGCATGTAGCGCCGGGTGAGCATGGCGATCTCGTCGACGGGGCGCAGCATCCCGAAAGGCCTGGTCCAGGCGCCCGGAACGCGGAGCTGGACCGAGGTGCTGGTCCACGGACGCGGCCCCGAGCCCCGCTTGCGGGACCGCCACGCCACCGCCACCTCGGCCTGCCCGGTCGCCACGGCCATGGCGGCCTGCCCCACCACGCCGCACCCGGCCCCACCCCCGTAGCCGACCTGGCTGAAGAAGGTGATCTCTCCCGAGCCGATGTTGCGCACGATGTCGACCTCTTCGGTCGCCTCCATGGTGTAGGAGCTCAGGGCATTCACCTCCGAGGGGTCGATGCCGGCGTCGGCGCAGGCGTCCACGATCACCTGGCACGCCAGTTCCGTCTCCGACGGTTCGAGGTGCTTGGCGAACGGCGTCTCGGCGATCCCCACGATGGCGGTGGCGTCCTGGAAGCCGACTGCCGGGCTCATCCGTCCCTTCCCCTTTCCCGCACCAGGGCTCGGACCCTGGGCCGTGCTGTCACCTGGTGGGCATGGGCCCGGCCACCCTGCGTGCGGGGACCGGGCCCACCCGACGGTAGCAGCGCCCCGGCGCGGGCCGCCCCCCGTCGTGGCCCGCCAATCCGCGCCGATGCGCGTCGAAGAGGGGGTCCAAGGCCGAACCCACCGGTAATTTGGGCCGATGTCCGCCGTTCCGGCCCTCCGCCCCCTGTCGGTGGGCGAGATCCTCGACGCCGCGCTCAAGATCCTCGTCCGGAACTTCTTGACGCTGGTCAAGGCCACGGCCGTCATCATCGTGCCCGCCGCCGTCCTGGCCGGGGTGGCACTGGGCACGGTCCTCGACTCGACCACGGTGACCACCGTCAACCCCGCCACGGGCCAGGTGACCTCGACCGACGTCAGGGCCATCGCCGGCGCCCTGGCCGTGTACGGACTCGTCACCGTGGTGGCGGCGCTCCTGTCCTCGGCCATCAGCTACCGCGTGGTGGGCGAGGCCTACGTGGGGACCACCCCGCAGTGGCGCGAGGCGCTGCGCTACACGGCGCGCCGGCTGCACTCCATCGTCTGGATCGCCCTCGTCGTCACCGTCGGTGTCGCGTTCGTCGGCGGGGGAGGGGCGCTGCTCATCGCCCTGGTGGCCCGCGGTGTGCCGGCCCTGGCCATCATCCTCGGCATCGCCCTGGCCGTGCTCGTGGTGTGGCTGTGGGTGCCGGCCGCCCTGGCCATCCCCGCCTTCATGATGGAGGGGTGCAAGGGCACCAAGGCCTATCGGCGCGCCTTCGGGCTGGTGCGGGGCAGCTGGTGGCGCACCTTCGGGCTGCTCCTCCTGGCCGGGATCCTGTCCGGGGTGGTCAACGAGGTGGCCAACCTGGTGTTCGGTGTGGGCCTGCGCGCCGCCATCGGGAGCACCACCGCCGGGCGCGACATCTCGGAGATCCTGGTCTTCCTCATCGCCTACGGCTGTATCCATCCCTTCGAAGGCGCCGTGCTCGTGATCCTCTCCATCGACCTCCGGGTGCGCAAGGAGGGGTACGACGTGCAACTCCTGGCCTCCCAGCTCGGTGTCGACGCCACGAGCGTCTCGCTCCCCTACGCCCGCTACACGGCTGCGCCGGCTCCCGGATGGCCCCCGACGGGGGCCCCGGGCGGATGGCCCCCGACGGGGGCTCCGGGCGGATGGCCCCCGACGGGGGCCCCGGGGAGCGGCTGGCCCCAACCGGGCGCTCCCGGTGCGCAGTGGACGGGCTGGGGACCGCCACCAGCGGCGCCGAGCTGGCCGGCCCCCTCGTGGCCGCCGCCGTCGGGTCCCGCCGTCCCACCCGGTCCTTCCCCGCCGCTGTGGTCGGGTCCGCCGCCGGCCACACCGGGCTGGCCGCCTCCCGCCCCGGGCTGGCCGCCGCCAGCACCGTCGGCCGGTGGCGTGCCGCCTGCTCCGGCGCCACCGCCGCCCGCTGCGGCGGCGGGGTGGTGGATGGCGTCGGACGGCAAGTGGTACCCGCCCGAGCTGCATCCGTCGGTGCGGGCCCGGCAGGGTGGTGACGCCACCGGCCCCGGCCAGGGCGACGGCCAGGGCAACGGGCAGGGCAACGGGCAGGGCAACGGGCAGGGCGGGACGGCGTCACCGGCGTAGCGCCGCGCTCCTCGTGGCGCGCCCGCCAGAGCCGGGGTCCCGACCTGCCCATGTCCTAGAGTCCTCGGGGTGCCCTCCGCTTCCGGTGGCCTGGCGCGTGCGGCGCGTGACCAGGCCCGGGCCATCCTCTCCAAGCCGCCCTTCTCCACGCCGTCGCACCCCTCGGCGCTCCAGCGCTTCTTCCACGATCTGGGCCAGTGGCTGTACGAGGCCTTCGGGCGCTTCGCCCTCCACCGCATCCTCGACCCCCTGCGCGACGGCCTCCACGCCGCCTTCGGATCGTGGTGGCCGTTGGCCCTGGGGCTCATCGTCGCCGCGCTCGCCGTGGTGGTGGGCGTCGGGCTCGGGCGGCGGCGGGCCCGGGTGGGTGTGGCCCGGGCCGAGCGCCTGCTCGGAGGGCGCGACGAGGATCCCGACGAGCTCGACACCGCGGCGGAACGGGCCGAGCGCGCCGGCGACTACGACCTGGCCGTGCGACTGCGCTTCCGGGCCGGCCTGGCCCGACTCGAACGCCGGGGCCTGATCCGGGACCGCCGCACCCACACCACCGCCCAACTGGGTGAGGTCCTCCGTTCGCCCACCTTCGACGGGCTCGCCGCCCGGGTCGACAGCGTGGTGTACGGGGGCGTGGCCGCCACCGCCGCCGACGTGGCGGCGGCCCGTGCCGGGTGGCCGCAGGTCCCGGGGGAGGCCCACCGTGACGGCCGGGACCGACCCGCCCCGGCCCTGGTGGCGGCGGGCAGCACCGGCGCAGGCGGCCCCGAGGCCGACGGCCCGTGACACCGGAGCGGGATCAGGGGGGATCGGTCTCGGCCCCCGACGGGACGCGCCACCCGGGCCCCGGGGACGGGCCCGGGCCGAGCATGGGAGCGCGGTGGCGGGCCGTGCCCCGGCGGTGGCGCGTGGTCATGGTGCTCCTGGCCGCCCTGGCCGGTGGCGACGTGGTGTGGTCCGTGGTGGGGAGCCTCGGGACGACCGGCACCCCGACGGCGTCGGGACCGTCCTCGAGCTACGACCCCTCCCCGTCGGGGGCGCAGGCCTTCGCCGACCTGCTGGTGCGCTTCGGCCACCCCGTGCAGCGGTTCGCCCTTCCCTTCACGTCCTCGGCCGTGCCCCCCGACAGCACGCTCGTGGTGGCGGATCCCGTGGGATGGGACAGCGCCCAGGACCGCCCGCTCCACGCCTTCCTCTGGGCCGGGGGACGGGTGGTGCTCGCCGGCGGGGTGTTCTCGTTTGCCGACCTTCGCACGCTCCTCGGGACGGCCGACGTCCCCGTGTACTCACCCGTGGGCCAGTCGAGCGCCCGCGCCGTGGGCCATGCGCCCGAGGTGGCGGGGGTCTCGGTGGTCGATCTCGATCCCGGGGACGGAGCCTGGGCCGAGCCCGGCGCCACCACCCCGCTCCTCGACGGTCCGAACGGCTGGTCGGCCGTGGCGGCCGACGTGGGTCGGGGCCGGCTCGTGCTCCTGGCGTCGGGGTCCCCCCTGCGCAACGACCTGCTGGACCGGGCCGACGACGCCGCCTTCGCCCTCGACGTGGTGGGTGCCGGGGGACGGCCGGTGGTGTTCGACGAGAACGTCCACGGATTCGGCGGTGGCGGCATCGGGGCCCTCCCCTCCCGCTGGAAGTGGGGCCTGATCCTGGCCGGACTGGCGGTCCTGGTGTGGCTGTGGTCGGCCGCCCGTCGCCTGGGACCGGCCCAGGCGGACGAGCGCGTCCTGGCCCCGGCCCGCGTGGGGTACGTCGACGGCCTCGCCACGGTGCTGGCCGCCACGGCCGGCCCCCGGGTGGCGGAGGCGGTCGAGCCCCTGCGCCGGGCGACGCGCGCCGAGCTGTGCCGGTCGATCGGGATTCCCGGGACCAGCGGGGACGACGTGGTGCGCGCCGCCGCCCAGGCCCGGGGCGTGCCCCCGGAGGTGGTCGCGGCCGCTCTGGTGGCGCCGGGTGACGCCCGCCACGCCCTCGCCACGGGACGGGCCCACGCCTGGCTGGCGGAGGAACGGAGGTCAGCGTCATGACCGAGGTCGGCCCCCCCGGGTCCCCACCCCCGGGATCCCCGCCCCCGCCCGGGGGCCCGGGCCCGGGCAACGAATTGTCGCGGCTGCGTGCCGCCGTGAATGCCGAGGTGGCCAAGGTCGTGGTGGGCCAGGGTCACGTCATCGACGCCATGCTGACGTCCATGGCGGTGGGGGGGCACCTCCTCCTGGAGGGCGCCCCGGGGGTGGCCAAGACCCTGCTCGCCAACGCCGTGGGGCGGGCGCTCGGTCTCGGGGTGCGGCGGGTGCAGTTCACCCCCGACCTCCTGCCCTCCGACGTCACCGGCACCCTCATCCTGCGGGGGTCGGAGCTCGTCTTCCGCCAGGGCCCGGTGTTCACCAACCTGCTCCTCGCCGACGAGATCAACCGCACCCCGCCCAAGACCCAGGCCGCCCTGCTCGAGGCCATGCAGGAGGCGCAGGTCACGGTGGACGGCGTCCCCTACCGCCTGCCCGAGCCCTTCCTCGTCGTGGCCACCGAGAACCCCATCGAGTACGAGGGGACCTATCCCCTGCCCGAGGCCCAGCTCGACCGGTTCCTCATGCAGCTCCAGGTGGGGTACCCGAGCGCGGCGGACGAGGAGAGCATGCTGCGGCTGCGGCACTCGGGCGTGGTCCCCTCCACCCTGGAGGAGGTCGGCGCCGTGGCCGGGGTGGCCCAGCTGCGAGCGGCGCGGGCCGAGGTCGACGCCGTGGCCGTGTCCGACGCCGTCATCGGCTACGTGGCCGCCGTGGTGCGCCGCACCCGGGAGATCCCGAGCGTGGCGCTGGGCGCCAGTCCCCGGGCGGCTGTGCACCTGCTGGCGGCGGCCAAGGCCTCGGCGTGCATGTGGGGGAGGGGCTACGTCGTCCCCGACGACGTGGTGAACGTGGCCGCCCCGGTCCTGCGCCATCGGCTCGTGCTCACCCCCGAGGCCGAGCTCGACCGGTTCCGTCCCGACGACGCCCTGCGCACCGTGCTCTCGAGCGTGCCCGTGCCCCGTTGAGGCCTCGGTGAGCCCGACCCGGTGGTGCGCCGGCCTCCTGGCCCTGGTGGCGGTGGTGGGCGTCCTCGTGCCGGTCCCGCCCGTGGTGCTGGTGCTCGCCGCCGCCGTCGTGGTGGGCCTGGCCGTGGCCGACGCCGCCCTGGGGCGGGCCCAGCACCCCGTCGCCACCCGCACCCGGCCCCCCGTCCTCGTCCGGGGGGCCGAGGTCCCGTTCGAGGTGCGCGCCACTGTGGCCTCGGCCCGCTCCGTGCGCCTGCGCCAGCCCGTGCCCCCGGAACTGGGCCTGGTCCCCGACCACGCCACCGGGGCCGTGCTCCGGGCCAGCCTGCGGGCCCGGCACCGGGGGACCCACGTCCTGGGGCCGGCCGTGGTCCGGTCCTCGGGCCCCCTCGGGCTGGTGCAGCGCGACCGCCGCGCCGGGGAGGCGGGCGAGGTGACGGTCTACCCCGATCTCCCCCGGGCACGGCGCCTGGCCCTGGTGCGGCGGTCGTCGCGCCACAGCGACGAGGGGAGGGTGGCCGTGCGCCTGGGCCTCGGGACCGAGTTCGAGACGGTGCGCGACTACGCCCCCGACGACGACGTCCGCCAGATCAACTGGAGGGCGACGTCGCGCACGGGGCGTCCCATGAGCAACCAGTACCGGGTGGACGAGAACCGGGACCTGCTGTGCATGGTGGATGCCGGGCGTCTCATGGCGGCGCCAGTGGCGGGGGGGACCCGCCTCGACATCGCCCTCGACGCCGTGGCCGTGCTGGCCGTGGCGGCCGACGAGGCCGGGGACCGGGTCGGGGCACTGGCCTTCGACAGCGCCGTGCGCCGGGTGCTCGCCCCCCGGCGGCGGGGGGCCGAGTCGGTGGTGCGGGCCCTGTACGACCTCGAGCCCGTGGAGGAGGAGTCCTCCTACGACGAGGCCTTCCAGGTGGCGAGCGGGCGCAAGCGTGCCCTCCTCGCCCTCTTCACCGACGTGACCGACGCCGCCGCCGTGCGCCCCCTCCTCGACGCCCTCCCCGTCCTCGTGCGCCGGCACGCCGTCCTGGTGGCCACCCTGCGCGATCCGGACCTGGTGGCGAGCGCGGCGGCGGTGCCGACGCAGCTCCTCGACGTCTACCGCGCCAGCGTGGCCCTCGACCTCCTCGAGGGGCGGCGCCGGGCCCTGGAGCGGTGCCGGGCCCTCGGGGCGGTGGTGGTGGAGGCCGAGCCCGACGCCTTCGGGGCGGCCTGCGTGGCGGGGTACGTCAGGCTGAAGCAGCGGGCGCGGCTGTAGGGGCCGAGCCCGGGGCCCACACCCTTGCCCCCTCGTCGCCCCGGGGCAGGGGCCGGCGGCCCCGCACCACCACCAGCGTCCAGAACGTGCCGGCCAGCCCCAGGCCCACGGCCAGGGCCCCGGCCAGGGGCAGGTCCCAGGTGGTGACGATGCCCTCGGTGAGGCCGGCCACCACCAGCCAGGCGGCCACGCCCAGCACGGTGTCGCCGAGCATGGGCACGAGCGAGCGCAGGGCCTGGGCCCGGGTGCGGTGGCCGGGATCGACCAGGGCCCGGGCCACGAGGAACCCGGCCGAGCCGGCCACGGCGATGCACGACAGCTCGAGCAGGCCGTGGGGCACGACCAGGCGCACGAACTGGCTGAAGCCCCCCGCTTTGAGTTCCAGCATCCCGAGCACCCCGAGCATGGCCCCGTTGAAGGCCAGGACGTAGGCGGTGAGGAGGCCCAGGGTGAAGCCGCCCGCCAGGGCTTCGATGGACACCAGGATGTTGTTGGTGAAGATCTCGAAGGCCAGGCCGGAGCGGGCCGGGATCGAGATCCCCACCACCCCGCCGACCCCGGGGCGGGCGCTGGCGTGGACGCCCGAGGGCAGGATCCCCGCCGCGGCCTCGGGCCGCACCTCGGCCCACAGGGCCCCCAGGGCGGCGAAGCCCGCCATGATCAGCACCGCCAGCCCCAGGCAGCGGCCCCCGGCCCGGACCCGCTGCCAGAAACGGGTGGCGAAGAAGTGCCGCACGGTGTCGTGGCGAGCGGCCTTGCCGTAGACGAGGCCGTGGGCCCGGCCCACCAGGGTCTGGAGCCGGCGGGTCCCCTCGGCCTCGGGGACGTGGCGGCGCAGGACGGCCAGGTCCGAGGCGGCCGACCGGTAGAGGAGGCCGAGGCGGAGGACCTCGGCCGGTGCCAGGCGCTCGGGCCGGCCGTGGGCCCGGTCCACCAGGGCCTCGAGCTCGGCCCAGTCATGCCCTCGCAGCGAGGTGAATCGTTCTACGTTCACGGTGTGGAGATCGAGGACCGGTTCGTGGCGGCGACGCCCGAAGGCGTCTCCCTCGAGTTCGTCCTGGCCGGACTGGGCTCGCGCTTCGTGGCGGCGCTGCTCGACGGGTTGGTGCAGAGCGCCGTCGCCCTCATCCTCGCCTACGCCGTGGCCCGGGCACTGGGGACGTCGCCGGGCGGGACCACCACCACCAGAGCATATGTGGACGTCGGCCTGGTCTCTCTCATCACCTTCCTGGCCGTCTTCGGCTACCCCGTGCTCTTCGAGTGCCTCAACAACGGGCGCACCCCGGGCAAGGCCATGACGGGCCTGCGGGTGGTGCGGACCGACGGGGCCGCCGTGGGGTTCCGCTCCAGCCTCCTGCGCAACGTGCTGCGCCTGGTCGACTGGCTCCCGGCCTTCTACTTCGTGGGCAGCGTCCTCGTCCTGGCCTCCCGCCACAACCAGCGGCTGGGGGACATGCTCGGCAGCACCCTGGTGGTGCGCGAACGCGGTGCCGCCACGCGGGCCGTGGCCGGGCTGCCCTGGAACGACGCCGCCCAGTGGGGCGGGGCACCCGCCGCCTGGGGCCCGCCCCCGGCCCCGCCGTGGGGGGCGCCCCCCGGCACCGTCCCGGGGCCGGGGCCCGGGGGCACGGGGGGGTGGGGGCCCGGTGCCGTCTGGCTCCCCCCCGAGCTGGCCCACTGGGACGTGACCCGGGTGGGGGACCAGGAGATGGCCGTGGTCAACCGCTTCCTCTCGGCCCGGGGCGGCTACACGCCCGAGGCCCGGAGCCGGCTGGCCGCCGACCTGGCGACCCGCCTCGGGCCGCTCGTGGCCGGGGTGGGCGGCCCCATGGACCCCGAGCGCTTCCTGGAGGGCCTGTCCATGGTGAAGGCCATGCGCCGCTGAGCCGCGACCGGCGGGGACGGGAACCGACGGCCCGTCCCACCGTCCGGGTTTGGGTGCACAGCCCGTCCGGCCCGCCATCTGACGAGGCGTCAGGTGGAGGGGTACCATCGCCGGGCGCACCGGCACCAGGTCGCCGTCGGCACCCCCGGCGCAGGGGCCGGGCGCCACCGCAGGGACCGGACCGGATCGGAAGGTGCGCAGCCGACCATGGGAACGAGCAAGGACGAGCGAGAGCTCCTCATCGGCGGGAAGTGGGTCGAGGCCGCCGGTGGCGCCTACGACGTGATCAACCCGGCCACGGAGGAGGTGGTGGCCCAGGCCCCGAGCGCCACCGAGGCCGACGCCCGGGCCGCCGCCGCCGCCGCCCGGGAGGCCCTGCCGGGATGGTCGGCCACCGAGCCGGCCGAGCGCCTGGCCCTCATGGCCCGGGCGGCCGAGGCCATCAGGGCCCGGACCGAGGACCTCGTGCCCCTGGTCATCGCCGAGACCGGGGCCACGGCCTCGGTGGGCTCGGTCCTCCAGGTCCCCATCACCGCCAACCGCTTCGAGCGCTACGCCCGCCCGCTCGACGACGTCCTGCGGACGTCGCTGCCGGCCCAGGTCATGGCCCCCACCCCCCTGGCCGCCGGGGGGCTCGTGAGCGCCGTGGCCCAGCGCCAGCCCGTGGGCGTGGTGGCCTGCATCACCTCCTACAACTTCCCCCTGGCCAACATGGCCGGGAAGGTGGCCCCGGCCCTGGCCATGGGCAACACGGTGGTGGTGCGCCCCGCCCCCCAGGACCCCCTGGCCGTGGTGGAACTGGTGCGGATCCTGGAGGAGGTCGGGTTCCCGCCCGGGGTGGTGAACCTGGTCATCTCCCCCGATCCCGCCCCGGCCGAGGCCCTGGTGACCTCGCCCGACGTGGACATGATCAGCTTCACCGGCTCCACCCAGGTGGGCACCCGCATCGCCGAGGCCGGGGGGCGCACCATGAAGCGCCTCCTCCTCGAGCTGGGGGGCAAGGGGGCGTGCCTCGTCCTCGACGACGCCTCGGTCGAGGCGGCCGTGGCCTGCATCGGCTCGACGTGGAGCTTCCACTCCGGCCAGATCTGCACCGCCCCCACCCGGGCCGTGGTGCACCGCTCGGTCTTCGACCGCACCGTCGAGGCCCTCACCGCCTACGCCGGGGCCCTCAAGGTGGGCGACCCCACCGAGCTCGACACCGTGGTGGGCCCGCTCATCTCCGCCGCCCAGCGCGACCGGGTGGAGGCCTACATCCGCACCGGGGTGGAGGAGGGGGCCACGCTCGTGTGCGGGGGCGGGCGCCCGGACCACCTGGGTCGCGGCTTCTACGTCGAGCCCACCCTGTTCGTGAGCGGCAACGACACCACCGTGGCCCGGGAGGAGATCTTCGGCCCCGTGGTGGTGGCGATCCCCTTCGACGACGACGAGGAAGGCATCGCCATCGCCAACGACAGCGACTTCGGCCTGTACGACTACGTCTTCTCCGGGGACACGGCCCGGGCCTTCGCCATGGCCGGGCGCCTGCGGGCGGGTCACGTCGGGATCAACACGGCCCAGCGCAACCACGAGGCCCCCTTCGGGGGGTTCAAGATGTCGGGCGTGGGCCGCGACGGCGGCGCCTACGGCCTGGAGGCCTACTCCGAGCTCCAATCGGTCATCTGGATGGGATGAGGGGATGAGCACCTACGACCTGGCCATCATGGGCGGCATCGTCGTGGACGGGACGGGCCTGGCCCGCCGGCGCGGCGACGTGGCGGTGAAGGACGGGCGGATCGCCAAGATCGGCTTCGTCCACCCGTCCGAAGCCGAGGAGGTCATCGACGCCGACGGGCTCCACGTGGCCCCCGGCATCGTCGACGCCCACACCCACTACGACCCCCAGCTCACCTTCGAGCCCTACGCCACCTCGTCGTGCTACCACGGGGTGACCACCGTCCTGGCCGGCAACTGCGGGTTCTCGGTGGCGCCCAACCGGCCCGACCAGCGCGACTTCCTGGCCCGCATGTTCGCCAAGGTGGAGGGCATGTCGCCCGTGGCGCTCTCGGCCGTGCAGTGGGACTTCGAGTCCTTCCCCGAGTTCCTGGCCTCCCGGGAGGGGAAGCTCGGGGTCAACATGGCCTGCTACGTCGGCCACTCGGCCGTGCGCCGCACGGTCATGGGCGAGGCCGGCTCGGAGCGCGAGGCCACCGAGGACGAGGTCGAGGCCATGCGGCGCCTGGTGGCCGAGGCCATGGCGGCGGGGGCGGCCGGCTTCTCCTCCTCCCACGGGCCCACCCAGCTCGACGGGGACAACCGTCCCGTCCCCAGTCGCTTCGCCTCCCTGGCCGAGCTCGAGACGCTGTGCGCCGAGGCGGGCCGGCACCGGGGTGGGTCCATCAGCTACCTCCACCGCAGCGCCATCGGGGGCCTCGACGACGCCGACAAGGAGCTCCTCCTGCGCCTGGGGAGCGCCAGCCGGCTCCCCATCATCCTCCAGGGCCTCGGGGGCCGCTCCAAGGTGGACGTCCCGGGGGCGGAGTGGGAGCAGGTGGCGGCCTGGATCGAGGAGGCGGGCCGCCAGGGGGTGGGCATCTACTCCCTCCTGCGCAACCACCCCTTCGACCGCGACTTCCGCATCGACGCCGGGACCAACCTCTACGAGGGCGTGCCGGCCTGGCACCAGGTGGTGGGCCCGGGCGTGGCCCACGCCGAGCGGGTGGCCCGGCTGCGGGACCCGTCCACGCGCGACGCCATGCGCCACGCCGTGGAGCATCCCAACACCGACGGGGCCAAGGGCTCGACCCTGCCGCCGCCGCGCTGGGCCGTGGTCCAGGTGGACGAGGCGGCCGAGGGGCGCAACCAGCGGTTCGAGGGGCGCACCATGACCGAGCTCGCCGCCGAGCTCGGCAAGGAGCCCGCCGACGTGCTCCTCGACCTGGCCCTGGACGAGGACCTGCGCACCGTGTTCCGCTACGTCAACAAGAGCGCGGCGTGGGAGGAGGCGGTGGCGGTGGGCCAGCGCCACCCCGCCATGATCATCGGGGTCTCGGACGGGGGGGCCCATCTCGACCGCGACGACGGGGCCGACTGGTCCACGGCCTTCCTGGCCTTCTGGGTGCGCGAGCGCGGCCTGTGGAGCCTGGAGGAGGGCATCCGCCAGCTCACCCAGGTGCCCGCCGCCCTGCTCGGCTTCCCGGGCCGGGGGATGCTCCTGCCCGGCTACGTCGCCGACGCCTTCGTCTTCGACCCCGACGCGGTGGAGCTCGACTCCAAGCGCCAGGTGGCCGACTTCCCCGGGGGCGAGACGCGCTACAGCGCCCGGCCCAGGGGCATCTACTGGACCATCGTGAACGGCACACCCGTGGTGCGCCACGGGGAGGTGCTCACGGGACGGCTCCCGGGCCAGGTGGTGCGGCCCGGCGCCCTGTGAGGGGCCCCGGTCCCGGTCTTCACCCCGGTGGCTCGTCACCCCGGCGCCGCACGTAGAGGTAGGCGGGGCCGGCGTCGCTCGGATCGCCGCTGTCGAGGACGCCGGCGAAGACCCGCGTGAAGCCGGCTTTCTCCAGGGCCCGCCACGACCGCCGGTTGTCCTGGGCCACGGCCACGGTGACGGCGCCCAGGTCGGGGTAGCGCGCCAGGGTGGAGCGGGTGAAGGCGGCCACCACCCGGGGCCCGAGGCCCCGGCCCACCCGGGCGGGATCGCCGAGGAGGTAGTCGATCCCGGCCGCCTCCGCCCCGACCAGGGCGGCCCAGTCCGGGTAGTCGGCGATGCGGTAGCGCTGGACGTAGCCCACGGGGTGGCCGTCGAGCTCGACCACGAAGGCCTCGGTGGGATCGGCCCCGTCGACCAGGGGGCCGTAGGCGGCCTCCACCGCCGCCGGGGAGGCGGGCTCGCGCCAGAAGGCGGCCACGTGGGGCTCGCCCAGCCACCGGGCCAGACGGGCGAAGTCGGTCCGGGCCAGGGGCCGGAAGACGACGTCGCCATCGGGGGCGGGCTCCGACGGGGCCGCGCTCACGGCGCCGTGGCGCTCACCGGGCCCCGCCCCGGGGGCCGGGGCTCAGCGGGCCGTGATGTACTCGACCAGCTCGCGACGGTCCTGCTCGAGCTCCTCCATGCGCTGCTTGACCACGTCGCCGATGCTCACGATCCCGGCCAGGACGCCGTCGCGCAGCACGGGGACGTGACGGATGCGCCGCTCGGTCATGACCGTGGCCAGCCAGTCGAGGTCGTCGTCGGGGCTGCAGGTGAAGACCCTCGCCGTCATGATCGAGCGCACCGGCTGGTCGAGGAGCGACCCGTGGCGGTCGAACAGGCCGCGCACGATGTCGCGCTCGGAGACGATGCCGTCGATGTGCTCGCCGTCGGCCGACACCACCAGGGCGCCGATGCCCCGGGTGCGGAGCTGGGCCACGACGGCGTGCACGGTGGCGTCGCCGTCGATGGTGGCCACGGCGTCGCCCTTGGCGGCGAGGAGGGTGGCGATACGCAACGGTCGCACGGGCGGACCTCCTGTCGGGCCCCTGACGGGCCCCCCGTCAAGTGTACGGGTCGTACCCCGCCCCGACCAGGGGTATGCCGGCGCCGCGCCCGGCGGCGGGGCGTGCCGGCCGACGGTGGGGGCGGGGCGGCGGCGACGGGTAGCCTGCGGCCCCGATGGAACCCTCCGAGCGCTTCGCCGCCGTCGCCGCCAAGGTCAACAACTGGGGCCGGTGGGGCGACGACGACCAGCTGGGCACGCTCAACCTGATCGGCGAGCACGAGCGCCGCAAGGCGGCCGCTTGTGTGCGCGTGGGCAAGGCCTTCCCCCTGGGGCTGGCCCTGTCGGAGGCCGAGGGCATCCAGAAGGGCGTGGTGCCGGTGCGGTTCAACCCTGTCCGCACCATGTCCTACGTGAACGTCCCGCTCTCGGACGATCCCGAGTGGATCTGCGCCAACGAGGACGTGGTGGTCATGCCCCTGCAGTGCGCCACCCATTGGGACGGGCTGGCCCACGTGAGCTACCGGGGGCGGCTCTACAACGGCTACCCGGCCACGTCGGTGACCTCGGCCGGGGCGAGCAGGCTCGGGATCCACCTGGTCGACTCGCTCCTGGCCCGGGGGGTGCTCCTCGACGTGGCCCGGGCCAAGGAGCTCGACGTCCTGGCAGGGGGCTACGCCATCCAGCCCGCCGATCTCGACGCCGCCGTGGCCCTGGCCGAGGTGGACGTCGAGCCCGGGGACGTGGTGCTGGTGCGCACCGGGCAGATGGCCCACCTCCGACTGCGCCGGCGCTTCCCCGCCGGCGGGGCCACGGTCCCCATGCCCAACGTGCTCGGCTTCGGCGACGTCATGACCTACATGGGCAACGCCGCGGGGCTGTCGATGGCCACGGCCGAGTGGTTCCACGAGCGCCAGGTGGCCGCCGTGGCCACCGACACCATGGCGCTGGAGGTCATCCCGTGCGAGGACCCCGCCCTGTACCTGCCCGTGCACCTGCTCCACATCGTGGAGATGGGGATGACCCAGGGCCAGAACTGGATGCTCGACGCCCTGGCCGCCGACTGCGCCGCCGACGGGCGCTACACCTTCCTGCTCGACGCCACCCCGCTGCCCTTCACCAACGGGCTCGGCTCGCCGCTCAACCCCGTGGCCGTGAAGTGAGCCGGGCCCGGGCCGGGCTCAGTGGGTGGGGCGGGGCACCCCCGACGGGGGCGGGAGGCGGTCGGGCGGCGGCGGGGGACGCCGGCGGGCCTGCTCGGTGCGGGACTGGGCGGCACCGCCCCCCACCACCGGCCCGGTGCGGGGCGAGGGCACCGGTCCCCCGGCGCTGTCGGCCCCGGCCGGGGCGGGGCGCCCCGTCACGGCCCAGTGCAGCATGCGGGTCTGGGTGTCGATCATGGCCGTGGTGCGGATGCCCCAGAACTCGAAGCCGTAACGGTGGGCGGCCACGTGGGCCAGCATGGAGATGAGGGTGGCGGCCACGGCCATGGCGTCGCCGCCGGCCGGGCTCGAGCCCGGGCCCCCCGAGGCGATGACGCGGGCCAGGGTGACGGTGACGGCGTTGAGGGCCCGCACCCGGAGCCCCTGGAAGCGCAGGTCGCCTTCCTCGGTGGCCAGCTCCACCACCCGGAACACGGCCCGGTTGGTCTCCCAGTAGGCCATGAAGCCCTCGACCACCTGGCGGGCCGTGTCCCAGCTGGCCTCGCCCGACCAGTCCCCGTCGACCAGCTCGGCCAGGGTGCCCGCCCCTTCCATGAGCTCCTCCGCCATGACCAGGATGGCCTGCTCCACGTTCTCGAAGTACTGGTAGAAGGTGGCGGGCGAGGTCCCGGCCTGGCGGGCGATGTCGATGACCTTGATGGAGCGCCACGGGGTGGTGGCGAGGAGCTCGGCCGTGCACTCGAGCAGGCGGCTGCGGGTGGCCCGGCCCCGGCGGCCCGGCACCCGCCCGTCGGTGGCGGCGATGGCACCGCTGTCCCCGGTCCCGTCGGCGACCGGGTCGGCGGGGCTGTCACCGACGTCGTCGAGCATCCCTGCGACGCTACCTCCGGTGGCTGACACCATGTCAGATTCTGGCTCCTCTCCCCGTCCCGACGACGGCCCGGGCCGGCCCCGGGGCCCCGCCCCGCCTGGGACGACAGCCCCGTCGCCGCGGGGGGCGGGCGGTGCCGGGCACCACGCACGGCGGTAGAACGAGTTCCCCTTCCCCGGGGTCGGGAGTAGGGTCAACGGTCGTGGACAGGGTGCTTCCACGGTCCCTGACCCGGGCCCAGCAGGCCCGTCGCCAGCGTGTGGTCGACGCCGCCATGAGCCTGGGCCTCGAGGGTGGCTACGAGTCGGTCCAGATGCGGGACGTGGCGGCCCGGGCGCATGTAGCCATGGGGACCGTCTACCGCTACTTCTCGTCCAAGGACCACCTCCTGGCCGCCACCCTGGTGCACTGGGTGGAGCAGCTCGACGCCCGCCTGGCCCAGGCGCCGCCCAGGGGGGGCACCGCCTCGGAGCGGGTCATCGACGTCCTGGAGCGGGCCCTGCGGGCCATGGGCCGTCAGCCCCGGCTGGTGGCGGCGGTCTTCGCCTCCCTGGCCTCGCCCGACCCGGCCGCCATCGAGTGCCAGCAGCAGATGGGGGCGCTCATGGACGGGATCATCACCCGGGCCGTGGGGGAGCCCCGGCCGCCCGACCACGCCGAGCGGACGCGCATCATCGGCCACGTCTGGTACTCCTCCATGGTGGGGTGGATCAACGGCTGGAGCGACATGGCCCGGGTCCGGGACGAGCTGGCCGTGGCCGTCCGGCTCCTGCTCCCCGACGAGCTGGTGGCCGCCGACCCCGCCGTGGCCTCGGGAGCCCAGCGGGCCCGCTGAGGCCGCCCCCGGGGTGGTGTTGCAGGCCCCCCCGCCGCATGGTCGAATGCCCAGGCACGGCCGGCACCGGGGCACGCTCGGCACCCGGGGGTCGTCACCAGGGGAGGAGCCCGCATGCGCGCTGCCATTTTCAACGAGGTCGGCAAGGAGCTGATCGACGTCTACGACGACGTCGAGGTCGTCGACCCGGGTCCGGGCGAGGTCCGGGTCAAGATCCACGCCGCCGGGGTGTGCCACTCCGACCTCTCCGCCATGAACGGCACCCTGCCCCAGCCCGCCCCCGCCGTCCTGGGCCACGAGGGCGCGGGCGAGATCGTGGCCGTGGGCGACGGCGTGAGCCAGGTGGCCGTGGGCGACCACGTCATCATCGCCTGGACCCCGCCGTGCGGGAAGTGCAAGGCCTGCCTGGGGGGCCAGGCCAACCTGTGCGTCGACATCTTCTTCAACATCGCCGGGTCGGCCAAGTTCTCCCGCAAGGGCGAGCCCGTCTTCGGCTTCGCCGGCACCGGGACCTTCGCCGAGGAGATGGTGGTCCCCCAGCAGGGCGTGGTGAAGATCCCCGACGACGTGCCGTACGAGATCGGGGCGCTCATCGGCTGCGGGGTCACCACCGGTGTGGGGGCGGCGCTCAACACGGCCAAGGTCGAGCCCGGCTCCAACGTGGTGGTCTTCGGGGCGGGGGGCGTGGGCATCGCCGCCATCCAGGGGGCCCGCATCGCCGGGGCGGCCGAGATCGTGGCCGTGGACATGATCGACTCCAAGCTCAAGGACGCCCTGCGCTTCGGGGCCACCCGGGGGGTGAAGCCCGACGAGCTCGACGCCGCCAACATGGAGATCAACGCCGGGCAGGGCTTCGACTACGCCATCGAGTGCATCGGCCTCCCCCAGACCATCCGGGCCGCCTACGACGCCGCCCGGCGGGGCGGGACGGCGGTGATCGTCGGGGCCGGCAGCTCGGAGAAGACGGTCGAGTTCAACTGCTTCGAGCTCTTCTTCATGGAGAAGCGCCTGCTCGGCTCGTACTACGGGTCGGCCGACGTCCGGACCGAGTTCGACCGGCTCATCCGCCTGTGGAAGACGGGTCGCCTCGACCTCGACGGCATGATCTCCTCCCGCATGGACCTCTCCAAGGCCCAGGACGCCTTCGATGCCATGAAGCGGGGCGAGATCATCCGCCAGGTCCTGACCTTCTGAGGGCCCTGCCGGCCGGTCCGGCCCCGGGCCCCCGGGGTCGGCCCCGGTCCGGTCGGGGGGCGGTCGCGGCCTGGCCCGGACGTCGGTGCAGGTGGCGGGGGCCGGGCTGGCACGGAACTGCAATGTGTTCTAGTTTGCCCCCGGGCCGGACCGGGAGGGGAGGTGCGATGGCCGAGAGCGACGTCCTGCGGGCACCGCACGTGCTCGAGTACCCCTACCTGCGCTCCCTCGGCCCCGTCCTGGGGGCCTTCTTCACGGGGTTGCGTGACGGGAGGATCCTCGGGGCCCGCTCGGCCGACGCCGACGGCACCCCCACCGTGGTAGTGCCCCCCACCGAGTACGACCCCGCCACGGGGCGCGACGTGGGCGAGCTGATCGAGGTGGGCCCGGGCGGGGTGGTCACCACCTGGGCCTGGGTCTCCGAGCCTCTGGAGGGCCAGCCCCTCGACCGCCCCTTTGCCTGGGCCCTGGTCCGTCCGGACGGGGCCACCACGGCCATGCTCCACGCCGTCGACGCCGGGTCCCCCGAGGCCATGGCGAGCGGCATGCGGGTCGTCCCCCGCTGGCGCCCGGCCGAGGCCCGCACCGGGACGCTCCTCGACCTGGCGTGCTTCGTCCCCGAGGGGGCGGGGTGAGGACGCCGTGAGCGAGCCCGTCACCACCCTCCCGACGCCCATGCGGGTGGAGTACGCCTTCACCGCCGGCCTGGCCCAGTCCCGCTACCTCCAGGGGATCGCCGAGGGCAAGTTCATCGGGCAGCGCTGCCCCAAGTGCCACCAGGTCTACGTCCCGCCCCGGGGCTCGTGCCCCACCGACGGGGTGGCCACCACCGACGACGTGGTCCTCGGCAACGCCGGGACGGTGACCACCTACTGCGTGGTCAACGTGCCCTTCCAGGGCCAGTCCATCGAGATCCCCTACATCTGCGCCCAGATCCTGCTGGACGGGGCCAACATCGCCTTCATGGGGCTCATCCAGGAGGTCCCCCCCGACCAGGTGCGCATGGGCATGCGCGTCGAGGCGGTGTGGGTCGACCCGTCCGAGTGGGGGCCGACCATGACCTCGGTCAAGTACTTCCGCCCCAACGGGGAGCCCGACGCCCCCTACGAGTCCTTCGCCAAGTACCTGTGAGCCCCGCCTCCTCCAAGCCCGTCCGCCCCGTGGCGGTGGTGAGCGTGGCCCAGTCGCGCTCGGTGCGGCGCGAGGACCACCGCAACGAGGTCGAGATCCTCATGCCGGTGGTGACCGAGGTCTTCGCCAAGATCGGCGTGACCAAGAACGACATGGGCTTCGTCTGCTCGGGGAGCACCGACTACCTGGTGGGCGCCCCCTTCAGCTTCGTCTCCGCCCTCGACGCCGTGGGGGTGTGGCCCCCCATGCGCGAGAGCCACGTGGAGATGGACGGGGCCTGGGCCCTGTACGAGGCCTGGACCCTCCTGCAGGAGGGCGAGCTCGACACCGCCCTCGTCTACAGCTTCGGCCGGTCCTCCCCGAGCGACCTGCGCCGGGTCCTGGCCCTGCAGCTCGACCCCTACTACCTGGCCCCGCTGTGGCCCGACCCCGTGGCCCTGGCCGCCCTCCAGGCCCAGGCCCTCATCGACGCCGGCCGGGCCACCGAGGGGGACTTCGCCGCCGTGGCCGCCCGCAGCCGGCGCGACGCCCTCGGCAACCCCAACGCCCAGGTGGCCAAGGACCAGGCTCCCGAGGAGCTCCTGGCCGACGACTACGTGGTGGCCCCCCTGCGGCGCCACGCCCTCCCGCCCATCACCGACGGGGCGGCGGCCGTGGTGCTCGCCGCCGGCGACCGGGCCCGGGACCTGGTGGAGCGGCCGGCCTGGATCACCGGCATCGACCACCGCATCGAGACCCACGCCCTCGGGGCCCGCGACCTGACGGCCTCGCCCTCGACCGCGCTGGCGGCGGAGGAGGCCGGGGTGTTCGAGCGCTGGGGTTCCGGCTCGGGCGCGGTGGCGGTGGACGTGGCCGAGCTCCACACCCCCTACGCCTCGCAGGAGGGCGTGGTGCGCCACGCCCTGCGCCTGGCCGACAGCGTGGCCGTCAACCCCTCGGGGGGACCGCTGGCGGCCAACGCCCTCATGGTGGCCGGCCTCCTGCGCATCGGGGAGGCGGCCCAGCGGATCATGGACGGGAGCGCCGGGAGCGCCATCGCCCACGCCACCTCCGGCCCCTGCCTGCAGCAGAACCTGGTGTGCGCCCTCGCCGCCGAGCCCGACGGGAAGGGGTCCTGATGGCGAAGCGCTGCGCCGTGGTGGGGGTGGGCCAGACCAAGTGCATGGCCAAGCGCGAGGACGTCTCCATCGCCGGCCTGGTGCGCGAGGCCGCCACCCGGGCCCTCGAGGACGCCGCCATGGACTGGTCCGACATCGACGCCGTGGTCATCGGCAAGGCCCCCGACATGTTCGAGGGCGTGATGATGCCCGAGCTGTACCTGGCCCCGGCCCTGGGGGCCGTGGGCAAGCCCATGCTGCGGGTGCACACGGCCGGGTCGGTGGGGGGGTCCACCGCCATCGTGGCCGCCCACCTGGTGGCGGCGGGGCGCTTCGAGCGGGTGCTCACCGTGGCCTTCGAGAAGCAGTCCGACTCCGACGCCATGTGGGCGCTGTCGGTCCCCCAGCCCTTCTCGGCCCCGCTGCTGGCCGGGGCGGGCGGGTTCTTCGCCCCCATCATCCGGGCCTACATGCGCCGCTCGGGGGCCCCCGACCACATCGGGATCCTGGTGGCGGTGAAGGACCGGCTCCAGGCCCTCAGGAACCCCTACGCCCACCTCCACATCGAGGACATCTCCTTCGACATGGTCAAGGACTCGGTCATGCTGTGGGACCCCATCCGCTACCTCGAGACCTGCCCCTCCTCCGACGGGGCCGGCGCCATGGTGCTGGCCTCGGAGCGGGTGGCCGATTCGATGGCCACGGGGCGCCCCCCGGCCTGGATCCACGGCATGGCCATGCGCTCCGAGCCGACCATGTTCGCCGGCCGGGACCAGGTGAACCCCCAGGCCAGCAAGGACTGCGCCGCCGACGTCTACGCCCAGGCGGGGATCACCGACCCGCGGGCCGAGATCGACGTGGCCGAGGTGTACGTGCCCTTCTCGTGGTACGAGCCGATGTGGCTCGAGAGCCTGGGCTTCGCCCCCGAGGGCGAGGGCTGGAAGCTCACCGACGAGGGCGCCACCGCCCTCGACGGCGGCGACATCCCGTGGAACTGCTCGGGCGGGGTGCTGTCGTCGAACCCCATCGGCGCCTCGGGGATGCTGCGCTTCCTCGAGGTGGCCATGCAGGTGCGGGGCCAGGCCGGGGACCACCAGGTCGACGGGGTGCGGCGGGCCCTGGGCCACGCCTACGGGGGTGGCTCGCAGTTCTTCTCCATGTGGGTGCTGGGCGCCGACAAGCCCTGAGGCGGGGCTCACCGGGCCGGTCGGCCCCCGCCACTACACTGCGTGGCGTTCCAGCCAGAATCCGTCGAACGTGTCCGCGCCCGACGCCCCCCGGGGCCGCTGGGCGCGGTGGGAGGTGCCCCTCATGAAGGTCGTCGTGGACTTCGACGTGTGCGCGTCCAACGCCGTGTGCATGGGGATCGCCCCCGAGGTCTTCGAGGTGCGTGACGACGGGTACCTGTACGTGCTGGACGAGAACCCCGCCCCCGAGCTGTGGGACAAGGTGCGCATGGCCGCCAACAACTGCCCGACGGGGGCGATCACGCTCGTCGAGGACGAGTAGCCCCGGTGGCCGCCGCGGCCACCGTCCCCGGGGCCGTCCCCCGGGTCCGCTTCGCCCCGTCGCCCACGGGGTTCCTCCACGTGGGCAGTGCCCGGGCGGCCCTGTTCAACTGGCTCTTCGCCCGCCACACCGGGGGCGTCTTCGTGCTGCGCATCGAGGACACCGACACCGAGCGCAACCGCGAGGAGTGGGTCGAGGGCATCCTCACCTCGCTGGCGTGGCTGGGGATGGAGCCCGACGAGGGCCCCTACCGGCAGTCCGAGCGGGCCGGGGCCTACGCCGCCGCGGTGGAGGCCCTGTGGGAGGCCGGCGCCCTCTACGCCTGCGCCTGCACCCGGGAGGAGATCGACGCCCGCACCAAGGGCAACGCCACCCCCGGCTACGACGGCCACTGCCGCGAGCTCGGCCTGGAGCGGGCCGGGCTGGCCCTGCGCTTCCGGGTGCCGGACCAGGGCACCACCGTGGTCCACGACGTCATCCGGGGTGACGTGGTCTTCGCCCACGAGGCCATCGAGGACTTCGTGGTGGTCAAGTCGAACGGCCAGGCCCTGTTCCTCCTGGCCAACGTCGTCGACGACATCGCCATGGGCATCACCCACGTCATCCGGGGCGAGGACCTCCTCCCGTCGACCCCCAAGGGGATGCTCCTGTGGCGGGCCCTGGAGGGCGAGGACGCCGTGCTCCCCGCCTTCGCCCACCTCCCGCTGCTCGTGAACGCCCAGCGCAAGAAGCTGTCCAAGCGCCGCGACGACGTGGCCATGGAGTCCTACCGGGCCCAGGGCTACCTCCCCGGGGCCATGCGCAACTACCTGGCCCTGCTGGGGTGGAGCGACCCCGAGGGGAGGGAGCTGCTCACCGAGGAGGAGCTGGTGGCGGGCTTCGTCCTGTCCGAGGTCAACCACGCCCCGGCCTTCTTCGACCTCGACAAGCTGCGCTGGATGAACAAGGAGTACGTGCGGGCCCTCGGCACCGACGAGTTCGTGGCCGCCTGCGCCCCGTGGCTGGGGCCGGTCGCCCCCTGGCCCCCCGAGCGCTTCGACGAGGACGTGTTCCGGGCCATGGCGCCCCTGGTCCAGGAGCGAGTCGACGTCCTGGGCGAGGTGCCGGGGATGGTCGACTTCCTCTTCCTCCCCGAGCCCGCCGTGGACGAGGCCTCGTGGGCGGCGGTGGTGGCCGACCAGACCGCCCCGGCGGTGCTGGACGGCGCCCTCGCCGCCTACGCCCACTGTGCGTGGGATGCAGCCACGCTCCATGAGGTCACCCAGAGGCTGGCCGACGAGGTGGGTCGCAAGCTGGCCAAGGCCCAGGCCCCCATCCGCGTGGCGGTGACGGGACGGCGCGTGGGGCCGCCCCTATTCCAGTCCCTGGAGGTGCTGGGACGCCATGCTGTACTGGCACGACTGTCGGCCGCCCGGGACCGCCTCGGGCCCAGCGCCGGCTGATCGGCGGGGCCGGCAGGGTCCGGACCGGAGCGAACGGGGGACAGGCCGGTGGCGATGCTCGGAGAGGCCATGGTCCGGGGGGCGCGCGCCTTCCGCTGGGTCCTGCAGCGCATCGTGGTCATCGCCATCCTCGTGGGCGGCTACTTCGTCGTCACCGGGGTCCAGGTGTGGCTGACCTCCCGCCACAACGAGGCCCGGGCCGCCGAGGCCATCGTGGTCATGGGGGCGGCGCAGTACGACGGGGTCCCCTCACCCGATCTGGTGGCCCGCCTCCAGGACGGCTACGACCTGTGGAGCCGGGGCCTGGCCAGCGAGATCGTGGTCACCGGCTCCAAGGAGAAGGGCGACACGTACACCGAGGCCGAGGCCTCGGCCACGTGGCTGGAGCAGCCACCGCGCGACGTGCCCACCAGCGACATCATCGAGGTGGGGGGGGACGACTCGTGGGCCAGTCTGGCCCAGGCGGCCGCCGC
Organism: Acidimicrobiales bacterium; assembly: GCA_035506735.1. Classification (GTDB taxonomy): domain Bacteria; phylum Actinomycetota; class Acidimicrobiia; order Acidimicrobiales; family UBA8190; genus DATJOV01. The sequence goes on from DATJOV010000136.1 coordinate 26,212, forward strand.
CCTGCACCAGCGGGGCCAGGTGCGGGCGCTCATCGCCACCGACGGCTTCCACGAGGACCGGTGCCTGGCCATCGCCACCGACCTGGGCCTGCAGGCCTGGCCCGTCCCCGCCGCCAATTCGCCCCTCTCGGGCTGGTCGGCCCTCCCCTACTTCGCCAAGGAGGCGGTCGGGGTGGGCCTGGGACGCATCGTGGGGTACTCCCACCTGCACGCCCTCGGCTAGCCTCCAAGGTCACCCATTCGGGGGTGGTGTAATCGGCAACACGACAGGTTCTGGCCCTGTTATTGGGGGTTCGAGTCCTCCCCCCCGAGCCAAGATCCCCAGACTCGGTCAGCCCGCCGGCGCCCGGCCGGCGTCGCCGGGCGGCCCGGCGCCGAGGCCGTGGCGGTGGGCGTAGACGGCGGCCTGGGCCCGGTCGCGGCTGCCGGTCTTGGCGAAGATCCGGTTGACGTGGGTCTTGAC